>JAFRCZ010000122.1 GCA_017404125.1 Methanobrevibacter sp. | reverse complement strand
CTTCAAACATGTTTTTTATCCTTAGCTATTTTTAAAATCTTTTTATATTTGTAATATTTATATTATGTAATTGATTATTTATAATAATTGTTATAGGATAATTTCAATCATTCGTTTAATTTTTAAATAATAAGTGATATAAGAAAATATAGGAGAAAATTAATAATTCAATTGAGGCTTTCAAATGCAAATTAAAGATAATGAGATTCATAATTTTCACATCAAGAATATCTTGAAAAAATTGGAAGAGAAGGACTTGGATGCCATGCTTGTGGCTAATTTCAATAATATCTACTACTTGTCTGGATACTTGTCAACAAGCTTTGCATTCATGATAATCAAGGAAAATCCAATCATATTTGTTTCTGGAATGGATATGGAAAATGCAACCAATACATCTTCCATAGATATTGTGAAATATGAATCATTTGATAAGATGATTGAATATCTAAAAGATGAGGGAATCAAGAGCTTAGCCATTGAATCAGACTTGACTGCAAGCGTTTATGAAAAGTTCAAGGACTTCAATCTCACTATCTCCAATGCAATTTCAACTGAAAGGATGATAAAGTCTGATGATGAAATTGAAAAGATGCTTAAGGCAACTGATATTGCACATAAGTCACTCCTTGAATTGGATGTCCGCTCCAAGCAGGATAAAGGAGCAGAAGAATGGGAATGTGCATATGAATTAGGCTATCTGATGAGAAAGAACGGAGCAACAGTTGAATCATTTGATACAATATTTGCATCTGGCCCTGTATCCTCATTGCCTCATTCAACTCCAAGGCAACATGTCCTTGAAACTCCAGTTTTAGTTGATTACGGCTGCAAGTTTGAAGGTTATTGCTCTGACACAACAAGAACTTTCATCTACACAGAAAGGCAGGAAGAAATATCCAATATAGTTCTTGAAGCTCATGACAAGGCCATTGATGCTGTTAAGGCAGGTGTAAAAGCTTGTGAGGTGGATAAGGTGGCAAGAGATATAATAACTGAATATGGATATGGCGATAAGTTCATTCACAGCACTGGCCATAGCTTAGGATTGGACATTCATGAGAATCCTTCAGTTTCCATGCAGGATCAAACTGTTTTGGAGAACAATATGATCATAACAATTGAGCCAGGAATCTATCTAGAAGGTGAATTTGTAATAATGATAGAGGATATGGTTATAGTTGACAAAAATGGTAAATTGATTGGTAATTTGCCTCAAATATTATAATTTTTCTTTTTTATTTTCATTTTTTATTTACACACTACTTTTTCAAGATATTTCTTATTTTTTCACTATACCTTTTAATTTTTTAATTTAAGAGGTAAAAAATATATATGCCTTTTAATATAATATTTTAATAGGTGATATGATGGTTAATGTGGGTACCACTAGGATTTATAAAAACAACCAAACTACCATTCCATCTAAAATCAGAAAGCTATTTGATGTTTCTGAAGATACAGTGATGGATTGGGATTTGAATTCAGATAATGTAATCACTATAACTTTTAAAACCAAAAAGTCTTCAATTCATGATTTGGCAGGATTAGGCAAAAGCAAAGAGACTACTAATGCAGTGGAATTAAAGAGGAGTTTGTATAAATGAAGATTTTCGTTGATTCCTCTTTTTTAATTGCTTTAGTGAATGAAAATGACTCATTGCATGAGAAATCGCTGGAATATATTGACTTG
>JAFRCZ010000121.1 GCA_017404125.1 Methanobrevibacter sp. | reverse complement strand
ATTTTTTAAAATATTTTTTTCAATGCCATATAATTCTTAACTCATTTTAATAAAAATATTATGTATTTATATGATACATATATCACTAAAATCAAAGCTATAACCGCTTGAATGTAGAATAAATAGTTTAAGGCATTGATTCCAAAGAATTTGTAAGCTTCACCAGTAGCTATTGCACTTATGACAAATGGAAATGTAAATGCTGAAAAGCTTGGAAGAAACGGTAGTTTTTCTAAAATCAATAGTCTTATTGCATGATAAATTGCAAAAATATAAAAAATACATGCTAATATGTAGATAATGCTCAAGAAGTTTCCATTAATAGTCAGTGCATTAACGTATCCAACAATAAGGATTGATAAAAGTGCAGTATAAATGCAAATGAATGGTTTATTTTTATCCTCTATTGCAGTAAACATAAGGTATCTGTATGAGACTAAAATGAGTGTCGGTATCATAAGTATAAAACCAATTCCAAAGAAGATAAATCCGTATTGTGATAAGTCAAATGCAGGTGCTGTGATGGCAGCCATTGTTATTCCAATATAAACAATCCACCAGGTTGCAAAAACGTTTTCAATGTCAAAATTTTTCATTACATAATTTTTAGTAAATGCGGCTACTATTGATAAATGAATGATTATTCCTAAAATCCATATTCCAAAAGCAATGCTTTGAGAGATTGGCAAGAACAATGGCTTAAGATATGTGCTGAAAAGCATTAAAGCCATTGAGAATGTACCGAATGTACTTAATGTAATTAGGGTATTCAGTTCATTTATAAAAACGTCAAAGTGTAAAACAAGCTTTAATAAAACAAGGAAAATAAGAACAGATCCAATTATAAAAAATATGCTGCTGAAATAGGTAAATATCTTGCCTAATGATAGAATAGCTAAAATTAGTCCAGTGATTGCTAAAGGCAGATTTTTTATAATGTTCATAATAATATTTTTTAAAAAAGAGTTTAATAAAACTTTGCTAAAGTCACTTAAGCTAAAAAATAATTTAAAACATAGCTTAATTAAAAAAAGAGATTAGATAAGTAAATAACTTATCTATTTATTCATATAAATTTAATTCTTCAGCGCTAAGCACTTTAATTCCCATATTCTCAGCTAAATCTGCAGATTCCTTTGAGAATAATTTGAAATGTGGTGAAGCTAAATGGTCACTTAATGCTTCTACGCTTTCCCATTGTTCAACAAAAGTGAAAGTGCCTTCTTTAATTGATCTTAAACATTTGTAATCAATGTTTCCCTCTTCTTTAAGGGTTTCTTCAACCAATGCTTCTGCAAGGGGAATCAATTTTCCTTCTGCTCCTTCCTTAGGCAAAAGTTCTGCCATAACTACAATAAAGCTCATAATAAATCTCCTTTAAATTCAGTATTAAAGGGTTGGTAAAAAAAGTATTTAAATGTTTTGTTAATGAAATTAAGGTTTAAAAAAAGAGAGAATAATTATTCTAAAAATAGAATAATTATAATCTGTATATGATTTTTGAATTTATTCATCCAATTTTGGAATTCCAGTGATTCTTAATCCACCGTAATGGGATCTGTATTTGATGTTTAATCCGATAAGGAGTGGAGTGATCTTTTCAATGATTCTGGATTTTTCCAAGATTCCTGTATCGATGGTTCTGATTCCAGGGATTTTGTTGATGAGTTCAGCAGCAATTTCTTTTGCTTCTTTGTCATCACCAGCAATCAAACAGTCACAGTCGATTTCTTCTGGAATGTTGGATAAGTGGGAGTTACTGATGTTACAGAATGCACAGATGACTTTAGCACCGGTTCCATCAAGGATTTTTGCAGTTCTTTCAGCTGCAGATCCTTCCATTAAGTCTACAAATCTGAATGGTTTTCCACCGATTGCAGTTTCTAAAGGTACGGTTGCATCTAAAACAATCTTGTCGGTACAGAATTCTTTGATTGATTCTAAAGTTGGTTTTTGTGCTGCAAGAGGTACAGTGAGGATTAAGATGTCTCCTTCTTTTGCTGCATCTTCGTTAGCTAAACCTTTGATGTTTAAGTCGTAGTCAGCATATTTTTCCTTAGCTTCTGCAACAACATCTAAAGCCTTTTCTTCCTTACGAGAACCGACAATAACTTCTACACCTTCAATTGCTAATCTAAGAGCAATTCCTAAACCTTGTGGACCAGTTCCACCAATTACACTTACGATCATTTTTTGTCTCCTAAATATAGTATTTTGTAAAAAGTCTTTTTGAATATATTGTACAATATATTGTTGATATAATTTATGTTTTAAAATGTTTATAAATCTTTCTTTTTAGTTTAGAATTTTTTTAATTTACCTAGTTAATGTTTAGTTAAAATTAGATTTATATGAATATTTTTTAAAATATTTTATTCTTGTTATAATTTTGTCTAATTAATAATTTAAAAAAAATTAATATTAACATTTTAATTAAAAAAATTAAGACAATCTAATAAATAGGTGAAATTTTTGATTTTATTTTTTGTAAAAAAATTATGAATAAAATTGAACAAATATTATATATTTTAGAAAAATTATTTGTTTTGAATAT
>JAFRCZ010000120.1 GCA_017404125.1 Methanobrevibacter sp. | reverse complement strand
TTTCATCATTACCCTTTGTGTGAAAGATATAATTGAACTACTCTTCCAACAGCATTATATTGTTAGGGTCTACTTTTAAATATTTTGGAATCTCAAATTCATGATTGCCCATCTGCTTGTCATATTTCCACCATAGTCCATTTGCTAAGGTTATCTCCCATTCGAATGGCATTTCGAATATTGTGGAGTTTTCAGTATCAAATGAGTTGATGTCATCTTTTTCTGCTTGAGAGAAGTCATGTGCTCTTATTCCGATATGGGTAATATTTGGGCTAATTTCTTTGGACACTTCTAGTGTAAGTCCCCAGTCTAAGGATTTTAGATGATGGTCATCAATTCTTTCAATTCTTGAAATGTTTTTACATCCTGTAAGTCTTGCAACTTGAACCTTTTTTGGATTTTCAAACACTTCGTATGTACCTGCTTTTGCTATGATTTTGCCTTTGTCCAGCACGATAAGTTCATCGCAAAATTGGAATGCCTCGTCACGGTTGTGGGTGACTAAAATGGAAAATCCGTCAAAATCCTTTAGTGAATTAGCGAGTTCGAGACGCAATTGCTCTTTTAGGAAGGTGTCCATGGCGCTGAATGGTTCATCAAGCAATATGACATCTGGTCCATAGGCCAATATGCGTGCTAGTGCCACTCTTTGCTGTTGGCCTCCAGACAATTGTCTCGGATATCTTTTTTCCAATCCTTCTAAATGGAAACGCTTGATCATTTCCGAAACGGTTTCATTATCATCTTCATCCACTCCGACTGCAATATTTTCTTCAACAGTCATATTTGGGAATAGTGCATAGTTTTGGAATAAGTAACCTACATTTCTCTTTTGAGGCTTTAAATTAATTTTTTGGGAGGAATCAAAAAAAATCTTATCATTTAAGCTTATAAATCCTTCATCTGGATTTACAATGCCTGCAATGGATTTTAGGGTCATGCTTTTACCACAGCCAGAAGGGCCAAGAATACCCAGACAACCTTTTTTCAACTCAAAATCAACATCCAAGTCAAATTCTTTAAGTTTCTTTTGGATATTCACATTTAATGATTTATCACTCATAATCCTTCCCTCAAATAAATAAAAAATTTTTTTCAATGAAATCTATACAAAAATCTAATTAAAATTATTTTAAATTTCATTATTTAAATAATTTTACTTTATTTAAGGGATTTAACGATGTGAAATGATTGAATAACGAAAAAAAGCAATTATAATGGTCAAAAAGTGTTTTACACTAAAAATAATTAAAAAAATAAAAAAACAAATAATAAAATAAGCTTAAAGAATGAAATTACTCTTCTAATAAGAGTATGTCTTTAGGGTGTACTTTCAAATAATTTGGAATAACAAATTCATGTTCTTCGATTTGCTTTTCATATTTCCACCATAAGCCGTTTGCCAAGGTAACTTCCCATTCGAATGGCATTTCGAATAGAGTGGAGTTTTCAGTATCAAATGCATTGACATCGTCTTTTTCTGCTGCAGAGAAATCATGAGCTCTTATTCCGATATGTGTAATATTTGGGCTAATCTCTTTAGACACTTCAAATGTAAGTCCCCAATCTAAAGATTTTATATGATAGTCATCTATGATTTCTGCTTTAGAAATATTCTTACAGCCTAAAAGCCTTGCAACTTCAACTTTCTTTGGATTCTCAAATACGTCGTAAGTATCCCCTTTTGCTATGATTTTACCTTTATCCAATACTATAAGCTCATCGCAAAACTGGAATGCCTCGTCACGGTCGTGGGTAACCATGATAGAAAATCCGTCAAAACCTTTTAGCAAATTAGCGAGTTCGAGACGCAATTGCTCTTTTAGGAAGGTGTCCATAGCGCTGAATGGTTCATCCAACAATATGACATCAGGCCTATAAGCCAATATACGTGCTAGAGCCACTCTTTGCTGTTGGCCTCCAGACAATTCTCTAGGATGCCTTTTTTCCAAACCTTCCAAATGAAATCTCTTGATCATTTCGCTTACTCTATTTCCCTTATAGTCTTTAGGCAAACCCACTGCGATATTTTCTTCGACAGTCATATTGGGAAATAGTGCATAGTTTTGGAATAAGTAACCTACATTTCTGCTTTGAGGCTTTAAATTAATTTTCTTAGTGGAATCAAAATAAGTTGTATCTTCATCAGTGATTAAGCTTACAACCCCATTGTCAGGATTAACAATACCTGCAATTGATTTAAGGGTCATGCTTTTACCGCAACCGGAAGGACCGAGAATGCCTAAACGTTTGCTTTTCAATTCAAAATCAACTTCCAAGTCGAATTCACTAAGTTCCTTTTGAATATCCACCTTTAACAATTTTTCACTCATAATCCTTCCTCGGTATAATAAAATAAATAATCAAAATGATTGTTAAAATAAGTTTATTTCTAAATTATCCATATCTCCATTGCTTTTCCTTGCGTATTGAAATGAAATCCATAATGAAAATAGCTATAAATGATATGAAAATAATGACTATTACATAATCAAAAGCACTTCCCATATTACCTGCTGCCACTTCAGAATAAACAGCCATAGGGAGTGTTCTTGTTTGTCCTGCAATATTTCCTGCAAGCATAGCTGTAGCACCGAATTCACCTAAACCACGAGCATAAGCAAGAATTCCACCACTAATGATTCCAGGCAATGCATTTGCAAACAGGACTTTCCAGAAGATCTTCCATTCGGACATGCCTAATGTACGGCCAGCATCCAATAGATTGGAATCTACCTGTTCAAATGCGCCTCTAGCAGAACGGTACATTAAAGGGAAAGACATAACTACAGCAGCAATAACTGTTGCAGGCCATGAAAATGCTATTTTCACAGCGAAATAGTTTATAAAAAAGCTTCCTATCGGTCCTCTAACACCAAAAATATATAATAGGAAGAACCCTACTACAGTAGGTGGAAGTACAAGAGGTAGTGTAAAGATACCATCAAGCACTATTTTTGTTGTGTCATTTTTAACCTTAACGATACCCCAAGCGACAATCAAACCTAAGAAAAAGGTTATAAAAATTGATAAGCTTGCAGTTTTCATTGAGATTAATACTGGGGACCAATCAACCATCTTTTTTCTCCTTTATATTTATTATTCAAATATTTTATTCAATCTAATTTAAATAATTAATTATTCAAATAAATTTTTCTAATAATTTAGATTATTTAAATAATTAATTATTCAAAAAATAGGTTAGGGTTAATTATTCAAATGAATAATTTAATATTCAAATGAATAATACACCACTAAATTTATTCGTGAAGAGTAAATCCATATTCAACGAATATGTCTTTAGCTTCTTGGCTTTGTAAGAATTCCATGAATACGCTTGCAGCTTCTGAATTTTTAGAATCTTTAATTTGAGCTATTGGGTAAATAACTGGAGTTTCTAAAGCATCTTCAGGAACTTCACAAACTACTTTAACATCGTCAGTGGATTTAGCATCAGTAGCGTATACAATACCACATTCAGCAGATCCTTGACCTACTTGGTTTAATACAGCGGTTACATCCGTACCTAAGGATAATTTGGATTGAACAGCGTCCCAAAGACCAAGGTTTTCTAATGCTTCTTTAGCGTATTGTCCTGCAGGTACAGATTCAGGATCACCGATAGCAATGACACCGTCTACATCTTTTAAGTCATCGAATGAAGTAATGTCAGCAGTTGAGTCTGCAGGTACGATTAAAACAACTTTGTTTTCTAAGAATTGGAGGTTGGTATCATTGTCAACTAAACCTTCATCTGCTAAAGCGTTCATCTGTTTGTTAGCAGCAGACATGAAAACATCTGCTTCTAATCCATTTTCAATTTGGGTTTGTAAATCCCCACTTGAAGCGTAAGTAGGAGTAACAGTTACACCAGGATATTTTTCTTCAAACATAGGAATTAACTTTTCGTCAAATGCGTTTTTTAAACTAGCTGCAGCAGCTAAGTTTACTTCTTGTCCGTCTAAATCTGGTTCGCCAGTGATAAAGTCAAACCAGCCAGCAGAACATGAGCCTACACTAATAATAGCTATTAATGCTAAAACAGCAATCATCAAAGCTTTTCTATTCATTTTTACTCTCCTTTTTAATAATTTAAGAAAAAACACTATCAGATATTTAAATATAAATCAAAGATAAGCAAAACAGTATATGAATAATT
>JAFRCZ010000119.1 GCA_017404125.1 Methanobrevibacter sp. | reverse complement strand
TGAAATGAATCTTTTAAAGCCATATAGTGAAATACTTCCGATTTATAACGAATTTAAAGATTCTCTTATTAATTTAAATAGATTCAAAGGTGATGAAAAAAATAATAAGGAAATCATCACAAAAATTGAAGGATATAAATCAATTATAGAATCTGAAAAGGATAATCATGAAAAATTCATTTCTTTAGAAGGTGAAATTAAAGCTTTAAACAATAAAAAAGTCGAATTAGCGGCTGAATTGAAACGCATCAATGATTTGGAATCTCAAAAAAGCACCTTAACTAATGATATTAATCAATACAATAAGGATTTGGACATTTTCTATAATGATGCAAAATCAGTTTTATCAGAATTTGAAGAGGTTATCAGTCCAATCGAAAGCAATGATGACTTAAACAATTTGGAAAGTCTTGTTGAAACTCTTAGAACCAATCTTAAAAATGAGATTGAAGAGATTGATGAAGAATTGAAAAAATTGAATAAAGAATCCATAAGTCTAAAGCAAGAGATCAAATCTTTAGAAGAGCCTTTGTCTGACATTAAGAAAGTTGAAAATAAATGTCCTCTTTGTCAGTCAGATATTAGCGAAGATAAGAAAAATGAATTGATTGGTCTGTATGAACAAACTATATCTGGCAATACCAATAAGATTAATGAAAATAATGAAATAATCACTAAATTAAACAAGGACAAATCATTAAAAGATGCTAATTTATTGAAGCTTGATTCAATTAAAACAAAGATATATCAGAACAAACATATTGTTGGAGATTTGGATAAGTTTTCAAAAAGTTTGGAGACTGTTGATGGTAAAATCAATGAGCTTCAAGGCAAAAAGTCTGAACTTGAAGAATTGGATAAGATCATTGAATCTAAAAACAATGAGTTCAAAGAGCTTGAATCTCATAACAATAAGTATTTGGAGGCTAATACTCTCCTTAAATCCGCTCCAGAAGAGACCAAGATTAAGGATGAGTTATATTCCATTTCAGGTAAAATCAATCTGGAAGAGGAAAAGCTTAAAGAATTTATCAGTTTGGATTCTGAGCTTTCATTGGATATATCTGAAGACGATATTGATAAATCAATCGACGATTTAAGCAAAAAAGACACCAAATATCATGTCTTGTTAGGTTCAGTTAAAGGCAAAGCTGAATATGAAGAAAGGTTAAAAGCTAAGGATGAGGAAATTGAAAATAAAGAAAATGACATTAAAAAGATTAAAAATGCAATTGAGTCCTCTGCCTATAGTGAAGAAAACTATAAGAACATGATAATCTTAATTGATAGATTAAATTCTAAATACAATGGATATGCTCAAGAAATCGCAGTTAATGACAATAATCTGAAAATCTATGAAACTACAGTGGAAACAATCGAAAAGACCATTGAGGAAAATAGAAAAAATAAGGAAGAATATGTTGCTATTAAGGAATATTATGGATTGCTCGAATATTTCAGAACATTATACAGTAAGGATGGTATTCAAGGGGACTTAAGAAGTCAATCAAGGCCATTGATTCAAAAGTATACAAGAGAATTCTTTGAGAAATTCAATTTCAACTATTCTGACTTGATATTGGATAATGAATATAACATTTCTATTTATGGTCCTGAAGGGGAAGCCAATATAGAAATGGTAAGCGGTGGTGAAAAGATAGCTATCGCTCTTGCATTAAGGTTAGGCATAACACAGGCTATGTCTAAAGGAAACATTGAAACAATTCTCTTGGATGAGCCTACAATTCATTTAGACAGTTTCCGTAGACAAGAGTTGATCACTGTTTTGCGCAGCATGAATGTAATTCCTCAAATGCTGATTGTCACTCATGACAGCGAATTGGAAAATGCTGCAGATACCCTTATCAGAGTTGAAAAGGAAGACGGCATATCTCAAGTGAAAATAAACAGTTAAAAATAGTTTTGATAAGTTTAATTTAATTTAAATTTTACTTATCCTTTTTTTATTTATTTTTTTTATTTTTATAGAATGTTTTTTTATTTTTTTATTTTTTTATAAGAAGTTTATTTATTAATTATTTTTTAAAAAAAAGATTTATTTTTATTAAATTTTTAAAAAAAGAAGGATTTAATGATTTAATTAAAAATCATCACATAATTCGTCATAATCTCCATTTACAATGGATCTTATGTCATCTACAATGCAGTTTGCATTCCATCCTACAACTGATTTTGCCTTTGCTTCAAGCTCTTCTGGAACTATTTCCATTCCATAAGGCCTTACTAAAAGTATAGGGATGTCAAATTCTTCTGCCTTTTGGATTAAAATGTCAATCGCTACCTGATTGTAATTGTAAATACCAGATAAAACAACAATAACGTCTACTTTTTTAAAGAAGCTTTCTCCGAATGGTGCATAGTCCCTTGCCATAGATTCAGTCCATAAGAAGTCTGGCTTTGAGTATAGTTTCTCGGTGAATTGGCCGTATTCATTTTCTTGATCAATTCCACGGGTTATAATGAGATTATAAATTTTATTGTCTTGCTCTTCTTCAAACATTTTATCCTTCCTTTTTAAATTTAATTTATTTACTTATATTTTATATTGTTTTCTTAATATTAAAAATTTTATATAAAATCAATGATATTTTATTGAAAAATGAATGAATTATAGATTTTTAAATATTAAACTTAATTAATTCAAGTAAAAATGAAAAATAGCAATAAAAATATTATGAAAAAATGTATAAAAATTCTAAAAAAAGATTAAAAAAGATAAAAATTAAGTATTTTTAGTTT
>JAFRCZ010000014.1 GCA_017404125.1 Methanobrevibacter sp. | reverse complement strand
TTATATAGTTTACAGTAATGGAAAAAAATAAAAAATTGTTGGTTGATGAGAATTTTAAATCAAAACTTATTTAATTTATAGATAACATATATTAAATTAATATTAATTAACATGCTATAAATTTATAGATATTATAGATTCAATTATTCAATAAAAAATTAATTTTTAAGGAGATAATATGGATTCTAAAACAATTCAAATGCCAAGAGAAGTGCATATTGGGCCAAATGTTCTTGATAATATTGGTGAAATATGTAAAAATTTACGTTTATTTGATGAAGCGTTGGTTGTATCAGGTTTCCACACATTTGATGTGGCTGGAAAACAGACAGTCGATGCGTTGGAAAAGTCTGGCTTCGGAGTTGAAGTTGTAAAGGTCAAGGATGCTTCCATGGAGTCTGTTGAGAAGGTTCAGGATAAAATAGCTAATGCTTCTGTAGTGTTAGGTGTTGGGGGAGGTAAAATCATTGATGTTGCAAAGCTTGCTTCCACCAATGCACATAATTATTTCATTTCTGTTCCAACAACAGCATCCCACGATGGTATTGCATCACCAATGGCATCAATAAAGAATGATAAGGGTTCTATTTCTAAAAATGCGAATTCTCCAATGGCTGTTGTTGCAGACACTGGCATTATTAACACTTCTCCTTTTAGATTAATTGCATCGGGATGTGCAGACATTGTCTCAAACTATACAGCAATCAAGGATTGGAAATTGGCTTACAGATTAAGAAATGAGCCATATAGCGAATCTGCTGCTGCATTATCTGAAATGACTGCAAAGCTTATCATAAAATCTTCTGACAGCATTAAGGAAGGGCTTGAGGAAAGTGCAAGAATTGTTGTAAAGTCATTGTTCAGCAGTGGTATGGCAATAAGCATTGCAGGCTCAAGCAGGCCTGCAAGCGGTTCAGAACACTTATTCAGTCATGCTTTGGATAGGGTGGCTAAAAAACCTGCATTGCATGGAGAGCAATGTGGTGTGGGAACAATCATGATGATGCACTTACATGGTGGCAACTGGAAATCCATTCAAAATATTTTAAAAACCATTGGTGCACCGACTACTGCATCTGAATTAGGTGTAGATGATGATGAAATCATTGATGCATTGACAATAGCCCATACAATAAGGCCAGATAGATATACAATTTTAGGAGATAATGGCCTTACAAGAGAAGCAGCCATTAAATTGGCTAAGAAGACTGAAGTTATTTAATTGCATAAAATATTAATTAAATAAAGTTGTTTAATAATTATTTCTTAATAATTCATTATTTCCTTTTAAATTAGCATGTTGATTAAAGTTTAAGATTTAAAAAGGAATGATATTTATGATTACATTAATTGGTAAGGAATTGGCAAAGGAAGGTGTGAGCTTTGTATTTTATGAGCCCGCAGAAGAGTGCTCGTCCTGCAGATTCAAGGCTTCCTGTGTGGATTCCTTAAAGGAAGGCCATAGATACACAATTACTGAAGTTAGGGATGTTGAACAGAAATGTCCCGTTCATGAAAATGATAAGGTTCAGGTAGTAGCTGTTGAAAATGCAGAGTTTACCATTTTAACTGATTCAAAAGGAGTTTTTGAAGGTTCAACTTTTGACTTTAATCGTCAAGGCTGTTCCAATAATGACTGTGACAATAGGGAATTGTGTTTCCCTGATGGAATCTCCAAAGAGGAAAAGGGGATTTATGTAAAGGATCTTGGTAAATTCAATGACTGTCCTCGTGGAAACTCTTTAGTGAAATGTATTGTAAAGATATATGAAAAATAATTCAAAATTTTTAATTTTTATTCATTAACTTAAATGATTATTCTGGTGTTATTATGAGTCAAATGAAAAAGGATTGCGGTTATGCTGCAGCTGATTTGGTAAAAGATGGCCAGGTTTTAGGACTTGGTACCGGTTCAACTACCCTTTACTTTATTGAAAAGGTAGGTATGAGAGTAAGAGATGAGGGAATTGAAGTAATGGGAATTCCAACTTCTTTTCAATCAAGACTGCTTGCTCGCCAATGGAATATTCCATTGACAGACCTTAGCGAGCACGAAATAGATTTGGCTGTAGATGGTGCTGATGAAATTGATCCAGACTTTAATTTGATTAAAGGTGGAGGAGCAGCACACACTTTAGAAAAGATTGTTGACTATTCTGCAGAGGAATTGGTAATCATTGCTGATGAATCCAAACTTGTAGATGTTTTAGGTGCTTTTCCGCTTCCTATAGAAATCATTCCAGATTCCTTGAATCCAGTAACAAAGGCTTTAGAGGATATGGGAGGTAAAGTGGAAGTAAGAATGGGCCAAGCAAAAGACGGTCCTGTAATAACAGACAATGGCAACTTTATTTTAGATGTTGCATTCGGTCAAATAGATAACCCTATTCCTATGGAAAAAGAGTTAAACACCATTCCGGGTGTTGTAGAAAACGGATTATTTACTGAAATGGTCGATAAGGTTATTATTGGTTCTAAAGATGGTGTAAAATACTTATAAATTTTATGCTATTTTTATCTTTTTTTATTATTTTTCAATCAATTTTTTATTACTTTTTTTTCTAATTTTTTATGTCCGAAAGTAATTTTTTTACGTCATAAAGAAAGTATATATAAGATAATTTAGATAGATTATAGTGATTCTAATATTAATTAATTTTCTTAATTATTTCTTTTTTAAATTAATTTTTATTCAATAATTTTTTAATTTTAATCATTTTGTTTAAATTTGATTAATTTTATCATATTAATTTATTAGAATGTTTATAATTCAAAATTCAACTAACTATAAAAAATTAAGTATTTATTTAGGATTTGAGTAAATGAAAGTTGTTATCGTTGGTGGTGGAGCTGGAGGTATATCAACAGCTTCAAACCTTAGGAAATTAGATGAAGAAGTAGAGATTGTTGTACTCACAAGAGACAATAAGGTATCTTATTCTCCTTGTGCGATTCCTTACGTATTGTCTGATAGAATACATTCATTTGATGATATTGTAATGAGAACCGTTGATGATTATAAGGCAAAAAACATTGATGTAATGCTTGAAACTGAAGTAACAGCAGTTGACAGTGCTAAAAAAACAGTTACCTATTCTAAAGATGGCCAAGAGGAAACCATGAAATATGATAAATTGGTTTTAGCTACTGGCGGAAGTCCATTTGTGCCTCCTATGAAAGGTGTAGACTTGGATGGAGTATTTAAGATAAGAACTTTAGATGATGGTAAAAGAGTAAAGGAATGGTCTGAAAACTGTAAAAGTGCATTGGTTACTGGTGCAGGATTAATCGGTATTGAAATCGCTTATGCCTTCAAGGAAATGGGCTTGAAAGTGACTTTATGTGAAATGTTGCCTCAAATCGTTCCACGTTCCCTTGACCCGGATATGGCTAAAATAATCACTGATTACTTAATAGAAGAAGGCATTGATGTTGTTTTAGGCCAACCTATCATTGAACTTAAAGGTGAAGATGGTAAAGTCAAAACCGCTGTATTTGATGATGGAACCGAAGTTGATGCTGATATGGTTGTATTGGCCACTGGTGTAAGGGCAGAATTGGACTTGGCTAAAATGGCTGGCTGTGACTGTGGAAGATGGGCTGTTCTTGTAAATGATAGGATGGCAACCAGCGTTCCTGATGTTTATGCAGTAGGGGACTGTGTTGAATCATATAGTGCAATTTTAAGATCAACCACCGTTTCCCAATTAGGTACAACTGCTGTAAGGCAAGCAAAGACTTTAGCTCAAACACTTGCTGGAAAACGTTCAAGATTCAATCCTGTTTTAAATTCAATGGTAACCAAAGTTGGTGATTTGGAGTTTGGTGCAGTAGGTCTTACAAGAAGCTTTGCTCAACAAAACAGCATCAAAGCAGTTGTCGGCAAAGTGGAAGCCTTAACAAGAGCAAGATACTATCCAAATGCTAAGCCTATGAACGTTAAGGTCATTTGTGATGCAGATGGTACCATTATTGGCTGTCAAATCATTGCAGAGGAAAGGGTAGCTGAAAGAATTGATACAATGACTTTAGCTATTACTGAAGAGCTTACCTGCTTTGAATTGAGCAATATGGAGTTTGCTTATGCACCTCCTGTATCAATGGTTACTGATCCATTAGTGCTTGCTGTAGAAGAAGTAAGTAGAAAATTTAATCACTAGAAAATATTTTTATTTATTTTTTCTTTATTCTATTTTTATTCTATTTTTATTTTATAATTTTTTAACTATTTTTGCAATATTTAATTTTTATTTTTGTAATTTTTCCTAAAAATCACTACTTATTTATATTAATGATACTATATATTATAATGATAAATGATAATTATATTAAATTATAATTTTTATTTTCATTTGGAATTAAAATTTAAGATTTAAACAAATTTAAATTAAACAAATTTAAATTAAACAAATTTAAAACAATTTACACTTATTGGAGAGGATTTAATTGACTAAAATATTTATTTCATGTGCACTTCCATATGCAAATGGGCCATGTCATTTGGGACATTTAAGATCCACTTATATTCCAGCAGACATTTATGCAAGATATAATCGTATGGCTGGAAATGAGGTATTGATGGTATGTGCAACAGATGAGCATGGTACTCCTATTGCAGTAAAGGCTGATGCTGAAGGCAAAAAACCTATTGAAGTTGCAAAAAGATACCACGACATGATTGCAGAAGACATTAGAAGCTGTGATATTTCCTTAGATAATTTTGCAAGAACTACAGATGAATTGCATTATAAGATATCTCAGGACTTTTTCAAATACCTTTATGACAAAGGATTGATTTATGAGGAAACCATTCAACAATTGTACTGTGAAAACTGTGAAAAGTTCTTGCCAGACAGGTATGTAGAAGGAATCTGTCCTGTTTGTGGCGCTGAAGCAAGAGGAGACCACTGTGAAGTATGTGGTAGGGCATTAGATCCTATAGAACTTCTTGAACCTAAATGTTTAACCTGTGGAAACACTCCTGTTATTCGTGACAGTACCCAATACTTCTTTAAATTAAGTCATTTCCAGAAACAACTTGAGGAATACATATCTACCAATGAATACTTGCCACCAAATGTAAGGAATTATGCACAAAACTGGCTAAAAGAAGGTCTTCAGGATTGGATTATGACCCGTGATATGAAATGGGGTATTCCAGTGCCTTTGGAAGGTGCAGAAGGAAAAGTTATCTATGTATGGGGAGAAGCATTTATAGGATATATCTCATCTGCAGCTGCTTGGTCCAGAAGAACTGGCATTCCTTGGGAAGACTATTGGGATGGACACGTAGTTCATTTCATAGGTAAGGACATTATTTACCACCATTCATTGTTCTGGCCTGCAATGTTACTTGGACATGACTGCAAATTGCCTGATGACATTTTCGCAGGTGAATTCTTATCCCTTGAAGGCAGAAAAATGTCTACCAGTAAAAATTGGGTTATCTGGGTAGCAGACTTTGTAAAGGACTTTGATTCTGATCTTCTAAGATATTACTTAACTATCAATGCTCCTTTAAACAAAGACACTGACTTCTCTTGGGACGAATTCCAAAGAAGAATCAATGATGAATTGGCAGATGTAATAGGTAATTTCCTCCACAGAACATTCACTTTCACTAAAAAGTTCTTTGATGGCAAAGTGCCTGAATATAAGAATCCAAGTGAAGCAGACTTGGAATTTGAACAAGCTATTAAGGAATTGCCTGATAAGGTAGGCGATTTGATTGCTGATATGAAATTCAGAGAAGGGTTGGTTGAAATTATCTTGACTGCTAAGAAAGGTAACAAATACTTCAATGATCAAGAGCCATGGAAAGCTGTAAAGGAAGATATGGAAAAGGCTTCCAACTGCTTATACTTATCCAACCAGTTATGTAAGGCAATGGCAGTACTCTTAAAACCTTATATCCCAAATAAGGCTGATGCAATTTGTGATATAATCAATATTCCAACTGAAAACACTTGGGATGATGCAAAAGTCTTTTTAGAAACCGGTCATGAAATCAATAAGGCTAAACCATTATTCAAAAAGATTGAAGATAAAGTTATTGAAGAGCAAAAAGAAAAATTATATAAAAACTTAGAAGGTTCTGAAGAATCTCAAGACAAAGATGATAAGAAAGACTCTAAAAAAGATAAGGAGAATGAAAAAGAGTCAAAAGATAAAGAAGGTGAAAAGATGGATTTAATTAGTATTGATGATTTCGCTAAAGTGGAAATCAGAATTGGTCAAATTGTAGAATGTGAAAGAATAGAAAAATCCAACAAATTATTGAAAACTCAAATTGATATTGGTGAAAAAACCATTCAAGTGGTTGCAGGATTAGGTAAAAGATACGCTCCTGAAGATTTAATCGGCAAAAAAGTACCTGTTGTAACCAATTTAAAACCAGCTAAATTAATGGGAGAAAAATCTGAAGGAATGATCATGGCTACTGAAAGTGCAGCTATTTTAACTCCTGATGATTGTGAAATCGGCGAATTGCTTATGTAATTTGTCTTTTTCAATTTTTATTGATTATAATTAATTAACGTTTTATAGCAAGATTATACAAAGATTTTTATTGAATTAAGTTTAATTTATAATATCCTATAAAATATAAATTCTTGGCGGCGAATTTATATAAGTCCTCACGGTGATATTATGGATGAATCATTGATGATTACAGAGAGTGAAAAATTTCTAAATCAAATAGAGAAGGAAAGATTAGATTTAACTAATCTAAAAGAGGATTTTAAAGATCTAGAGTCCTTTTTAGAAATCTATGAACTTCTTCAAGGCAATTTAGAAAGGCTTCAAGAGATGAAAGAGAGCATGGATGAAAGCGGTTATACTGCTCCATTCAGATCTTTAAATCGTTATGGTTCCCGTGCAGGTGATGATGTAGATTTTGAGGAATTAGGAGAAATCAACCGCCATAATAAAATCTTTAGAAATAAGGCATCTGCTAAGAAAAACAGTTTTGACAGAGTAAAATATGCTATTTCCGCACATAAGATTGCTTTAGGCAATCTAGAGGAATATGCTAAAATCCGATGCAATGAGTGTAATAAATCCTATAGGGTAAGCAGTTACTTGGAAAGGGGAAAAACATGCAAATGCGGATGCGAAGACTTTGAATTTAAAATCAATCACTCTGGTATTCATAGGATTGAAATCATCCCATACTTGCCATTATCAGGCAATTATATGGTTTTGATGTCTGGTCTTTCAAGCTGGGGCAGAGACTCCTTTAAACGAGTTTTAAACATTCTAAAGCAACAAAGAAGAGGTGTTGTAAAGACTGTCACTCCTATTGTAAAATATAAGGAAAACGGCAGAACAATTACAAAAAGAGTGCCTCTTGACAGTGAATTTGCAGACAGCTATGAAGATGAGCTTAGAAGAAGATTCGGTAAGGGAGTTCGCATTGAACGACTTGAATTCCGCAGAACCAAGCCAACAATCATCAATGACAAGCATACATGCACTAATTTGGCATTGGCTTATGTAAAGCATGCTGAAGACATTGTGGAACGTCATGGGGAAGCTATTTTTGAAGATAAGATCAAGGATTTGAACAATCTTAAAATCTATGACGAAATCATTTATTCAGTCAATCTGGAAAAGCCTGAGTTTATAGATTCAAGCGATTTGGATGATTGGAGAAATGATAAAATCAACAAAACGCTTGAAGAACTTGGTTTAATAGACAAATTCGGCCATTTGGACAGAAGCTTGAAGAAGGACTTAAAGGAAAGGGAAAAGGTAAAGACAAAGATCTTTGCAGACATTGCTCCTACATTAATATTGTGGGACATTTCTAAATACTATTTATGCACTTCTCAGGATAGGCGTCAGCGTTATGGCTCACCTTTCCCATATATCCGTGGTGACATTGACAGGCAACAGCGTAAGGTATTCCAGAACCCTCATAGGAAAGTAGTTGAGCTCTTGCAGGAGAAGGAAAAAGAGCATATATTGGCTGTTGAAGATATGGATCTCTTATTGCATAAGAAGTTTAAGTTTGAAGGCAGAATAAAGAATCTCAACATCAAATTGAATTATGCAGCAGTAGGTCCGGCTATTGTATTTACCAATTCCAATTATAGCATTAAAGAAGTTTCCTATGCATTTAAAGTAAGTGAAAAAAGCATTAAACGTGAAATAAACAATATGAAAAGTATTAGGAAACCTAATACCAAACGTTCAAGGGACTTTATTGATTTGGTAAAGAACAAATCTTAATTTTTTTTATTTTCTGTTCTGATAAATTTCACTATTTAAATTTTAAGGTGTTTTTCATGGTTGAAGACTTTGATGAATTCGATGATTTTGAGGATGATTTAGAGGAGATTGAAGATTATCCAGATTATGATGACTTTGAAGACTTTGACGATGATGATGAAGACTTTGATGATTTTGATGATTTTGATGATATAGATTATGACAATTTGGACTCACAATCAAAAGAAGAATTGGACATATTTGATGAAAAGCCTTTGGAAAGAGATTTGGACTATGATATTAATGCTGTAGAAATACATATTTCAACTCAGCTTACATCTCAAAAGCTTATTGAATTATTGGACACTTATCACTCCTTAAAGAGAATCACTTGCCCTAAAAGCATTTATGACAGGATTTCTCCAGATTACATCAAAGCTTTGGAAAAGTTAGGAATATCTGTTGAGGAAAAATATAACTGGGGCAAAAGGAAGTATTCCAAAAACCAAATCAACCAGATAGTGGATCTCTTTAATGAAGGAAAACGTTCCGATGAAATTGCATCCCTATTGGAAATGCCTGTTACAAATGTCAATTACATCAAATCCAAACATTTTGATAAGATCAATGTAAAGCATTACAGAAGAAAATATGGTGATGAATGCAGGCAAAAAGTAAGATCCATGAGAGAAGATGGTTTTAAACCCAAACAAATTTCAAAAGAACTTAATATTCCTGTCAGATCTGTTTACTATATTTTGAATAAAAAATGATTTTTCATTTTTTAAAATTTTCTTATTTTTTAATTCATAAAATGCTATTTTTTAATGGCAATTTTTTAAAAAAAATTTACTATAATAATTTTAAGAGATGCGATTGATAATTTTAATAGTAATTTATTTTATTTGGATTTAATCAACTATTTCTTTAATTAAATTGATATATATTATTCATATATTTCTTTTAATAATTATCATCTACATATCATTAGTAAATTTTAAGCATTTTTCAATTTTTTCAATATTTTTTATTTTAAGATTTTAAAAAATTTTATAAAAAGTTTATTTATTATAAATCATATAAACTAAATTAATTAACTTAAAACAATTATTTAAAGTTAAATAATATTTGGTGTTAAAATGTCAAGTTTAATTTCAATTCCCACATTGCCTTTGGTTGTTATTGCATTGATTTGTGGGAGCTTATCATTTATCAGTACTCGTTTAGTTATGCCATGGCTTATCCGCAAGCTAGAGAAGGCAGAAATCATAGGAAAGGATATTCATAAATCCTCACGCCCTATTGTAGCTGAAATGGGTGGAATAGGAATATTATTTGGTTTCATTATTGGAATATTTGTTGGAATCATTCTTTTCCCAACATTGGCATTCCAGCTTGCTATTGTTCTAGTAGTGGTTCTCCTTGTTGGAATTATTGGCATGGTAGATGACTTGATTGTGCTCTCATCTAAAGAAAAGCTGTTCCTTCTCTTTTTGGCAGGTATCCCTTTATGGTGGATTGCACCACCTAATGTCGGTCTTTTGTACATGATTTTGATTCCAATAGCTGTTTCAATCTGTTCCAATTTAACCAATATGCTGGCTGGCTTAAATGGTATTGAATCTGGTCTTGGAGTTATTTCCATGACTTCCCTTACAATCAGCTGTATTGTTCTTGGAAAATATGATGTGGCTATCATAAGCATGAGCATGTTAGGTACCTTAATTGCTTTCCTCTATTATAATAAATATCCTGCTAAGGTTTTCCCAGGGGATACTGGTACACTTATCATTGGTGCAACCATTGCAGCTATTGCATTTATCGGTAGGGTAAAATTAATAGCATTCATTGTCCTTCTTCCAAATATCATAGATGCTGCACTTAAATTCTACAGTGCAGGGGTTATGGAAAGACAACAACATAAGCCTACTGAACTTAATGAAGATGGAAAATTGGTAAGGCCTGAACAAGGATTTAAATCATTAATAAGATTGGTCTTAAGAAAACCTGTAGATGAAAAGACTGCTGTAATGATGATTTGGGCAATAGGCATTTTGTTTGGCATACTTGGTATAATTGCAGCTATCTTAATGCCTGGAGTTACTCATGATCAGACATTTGCACAATTCATCCATTTAAAAGATTATTTCTATTATTTAGGTTAATTTCAACCTATTTTCTTTTTTTAATTTCTTATTTTTTTATTA
>JAFRCZ010000118.1 GCA_017404125.1 Methanobrevibacter sp. | reverse complement strand
TGTAAAAGAGTGAAACAATGAATATAAACGTTTTAAGATTAGACCACAGAATAGGAAGAGACACACGTATAACAACCCATGTATGCTTAACTGCAAGAGCTTTTGGTGCAAGTAAAGTATGGTTAGCAGGAGAAGAAGACCATAGCATGATGAAAAGCGTTAGAGACATAGCAGACAGATGGGGAGGAGACTTTGAAATAGAATACAACAATTCATATATGGAAGTCATAATGAACTGGAGAGAAAATGGAGGAAAAATAGTTCATTTGACAATGTACGGTTCTCAAGCTCACGAAATTGTAGATGAAGTGCGTGAAACCGGCGATGATATCCTAATCATTGTTGGTGGAGCGAAAGTCCCTACAAAAGTTTATAAAAATGCTGACTGGAATGTTTCTGTAACTACACAACCTCATTCTGAAGTTGCAGCACTTGCCATTTTCCAACATTTATTGATGGAAGGAAAAGAATTTGATTTGAAATTTGAAAATCCGGTATTTGAAGTTATTCCAACAGCTCATGGAAAATCTGTAAATATCCATGATGAAAATAGAAAAATCAATAAAGAGAAATAAGTTATTTGCAAAAATTCATCTAAATAATTTATTCTTTAATTATTTTTTATCTTTTACACCATTTACCCTAAGAAATAAAGTCATCTAGACGTTTTAAAGCTTTCATCTTATCATATTTATCTAATTTTGCCTGATAGAGAGCATCCTTTACAGTAGCTATTGAATTGTCATAAACATCCCTGTCAACAGGATATGGGAAACCATCCTTACCGCCATGGCTAAAAGAATATTTTACAGGATCTTTCCAGCTTGCAGGTTCACCGAATACCAAGTCTGAAATTAAAGCCAATGCCCTTATTTTCTTAGGCCCAATCCCTTGTAGCAGAATCAATTCTTCATAGTTTTCAGGCTGGATTTCCCATGCATTCTTTAATACTTCAAATTCCTTATCAGACAAGTCCATATCCAAAACCTGATGATGCTTAGGCAAAGTAAGAGAATTGGCTTCATTAATGCTAAAGTCTGTTAAAAGAAGTTGATTAGAATCTTTTCTTTTAAAATAAGTCCTCAAATGGTCAGGATTGTCATTAATCAAATCAACACTGATTTTCTGTGCTTCAACACTATCCTTTGAAGCCATATTCAATGCCTTTTTTTCTTTTTTATCACAGGATATTCCATTGTGTGGATCTTGCAAAAAGCTATCGATATTTTCTCCCATCCAATGATAGCGCCTCGCATATTTTGTAGAAGTATTCATTCCCTGCTGTACAACTGCCCAATCTCCTTTTTCAGTGATGAAGAAATTATGAACATATAAATTATAGCCATCCTGAAGGCATGAGTTATCTACCTTTGCAGACAATTTGCTTGAATGAATCATATCTTCAACATTTGAACTCTTTAGATTAAAGATTTCTCCAGCCCTTTCAATGCCTTGAGGAGTTTTACGGGAAGCTGTTCCTTTTCCACCAGAGATATAGATTCCATGCTTTTCTGGATCAATTGAAGATTTCAATGCACCAAGAGTAGTTGTAGTTGTACCTGAGGAATGCCAGTCAAATCCAATGACACATGAGAATGCCTGAAACCAGTAGGGATTTGATATTCTATTTAAAAACTCATTTGTGCCATATTCCTCTATTACAACTTCAGAGATTGCACCAGATAATTTAGTCATTCTATCAAATAACCATCTCGGTGTGTGACCTCCATGCAGTGGTAAGTTAGTAGTGCCTCTTCGTTGCATTAGAATACCTCAAAAGATTTTAAATTTTTAAAAAAAAATAGCCTTCAAATATTAATATCTAAAAAATAGTATATAAAATTAAAAAGAGCATTTGAAAAATAATATTCAAAAAATATACTAGATAAAACAAGAAAAGAATAATATTTTAAAAAAAATAAGATTATAGGGACTCTCCATGTGCAATAGCTACAATACCTGGAATGTCTTTAACTTCTAATTCAAAGAAAGCCTCCATACCCTCTTCTTCATAGGCCACACATTTTTTTGAAATAATATTGTTTGTTAAAAGTGCAGCTAAGGAGGGGTGATGATGAAAACAGAATTATATTTGTTTAAGCTTTCTTTGGTTTCATCAGATAAAGATCCTTTACCTATATGAAATTTCACTCCCGCTTGAGATAATGTGGGAATTGATGATTCTATTTCAGCTTTATTACTTGTAGTTGGAGCAATGCCCGCAACACTAAAAGCAGTATGCATAATAGCCATGCCATTAAAGTCAAAAGGATACTTATCAGTATCCCCATTTTCGATAGATTTTACTAATTTTGGCAATACTGCATCTCTTCCACAATACATTAAGCCTGAAAGGGATATTTTATCTCCAACTTTCAAATCATTTATCACATCATCACTAATGGGAGTTTGTATTTTTTTCATATAATTAGATATTTTTTTAAAATTTATAAAATTTTCCAAATATGATAATGAAAAAAATAGTGAAACCCCAATATATTGTAAAAGTGAAAATCTGCTAAAAAATTAAATATGTTTTAATTAAAATAACAAGCGATTAAATTA
>JAFRCZ010000013.1 GCA_017404125.1 Methanobrevibacter sp. | reverse complement strand
CTATTAGAATTATTGGATTTGCTAAAATAAGTTCCCTTATTTTTCTTTTCCTTTTTCTGATAAGGCTTTTTTGTTCTATCTGCAATGTATTTTCCACATACGCAATTTTTCTTTAGCATCCCACAATTGGGACAAAACAATGAATCTGACATTACAATTATATTAGAAATTACTTATATAAAAAGATTTAAGAAAGAGCATTTGAAAGATAATATTTATTTTAAAAAATTGATTTTAACTTGTAAAATCCATTTTGATTGCAATTTTATAATCTATTTGAAAAATTAATGAAATAGAATAATAACAATGCAAAAAGACTTAAATTTATATAAAAATAGTAGGAATAAAAAAATAAAAAAAGAATAAAAAAGAATAATTAATTAAAAAATTAATTAATCATTTAGTAAGCAAAAGCTTCTCCATCTGGGGATTCCACTAGGAAATTACAGCAGTCGTCACCCATAGTGAAACATTTGACTTCAGTAACTTCAACATCCTTTTTAAGATAGTTTGCAAACAATGCTTCAAAGATGCCCGCATCCAAGTAACAGGTTGGTTTTCCTTTTTTAGGAAGCAAACTGCATTCGAAACATTCATAAGCAGTAATATTGATAATGTCGCCTAATTCAATTTCAAGTTTGCCTAAACCATTGTCTTCCCAGAATTGAATGATGTTGTCACAGAATTTGTTGATGTCTTCTTCATAAAGCTTTTCATACATTGCTGCACCAATATTCTTACCGGATTGGTTTAATACAGGGTTGATGTTGATTCCTTCTTGGATTAAGTTGGATCTTAATGTGTGGAACAAGAGGAATGAGAACTTGAAGTTGTCTACATCCATAATATTTTTAACCAAGAATTCAGCTTGCCTTTCTTCCAATTCCTTTTCATCTCCAGATTGAACTTCACCTAAGAATTTGGAATTGATGAAGAAGATTTTCTTTCTGTGGTCGTTTGCATCAAATCTGTAGCTTACAATTCCATCTTCCCTTAAAGATTTCAAGTGGACGGAAATGGTTGATTTGGATTTGCCAGTGTTTTTAACTATTTCATCAAATTCCATATCAGTGTCTTTCAACATGGAAAGTATTGTTAATTTCACTGGACTTTTAACTACATTTACACCAAGCTCTCCTGGAGCCTTAGCAAAGATTTGAATTGCCTTTGGTTGAATAGTTTTTTCTTCATTTTCCATTTTAAACCCTCAAAAAACTAAAAATATTCAATTTTGTATAATTTAATGTTAAATTTATAATAAATTTTTAAACAATTTAAAAAATTAATTGTTTGTTAAATATAGTATAAACTTTCTTACATATATACTTGTTCTTATGTTTACAAAATGTTTTATTATTTTAGATTTCAGTACGAACAGTTTAGAAAAATTATAGCAATTATTAGAAATAAATACGAACATTCGTTATAAAATATTCAAAAATAAGGAAAAATACGAACAAACTTTAAAAAATAACACGTGTTAAACGAGTTTTAAAAATAAATAAAAAAAGAGTATTCATAAGAAAATTGATTAGATAAAATTCTTACAAATACATGATTATTTTCCAAGTTATTAATGAATTTTTTAATTAAAATTTTAAATCTTAATCAAATTTAAAGTTCTAGTTTTTTAGCTTCTTCCACTAACTTTTGACCTAATTTGAAGCTGGTGTCATCGTCTTCGCCGTCAGGTACATAGTAGATTTCTTGCTGATCGAGAACTTCGAATCCGCATTCGGTTAATTCATTTGCAATGAATTCGACAGCTCCACCTCTTCCTCCCATGGAACCAAAGGTTACAGCAGGTCTTTTGAATCCGGTTCTGTTGAAATGGAGACCTTTCAAGTAGTAGATGATGTCACCAATGCTTGGGAATGGGAAGTCATTGATTGTAGGAATACCGAAAGCAACAGCTTTGCTGGTTAATATGCTTTTTACGATTTCACTTCTTTCATCTTCATGCAAGAAGAACATTTCCACATCGTATCCTTCTGCAATGATTCCTTCAGCCACTTCGTGAGCCATCTTTTGGGTAGAGTAGTGCATAGTGTCGTAAACAATGGTTACTTTGTCTTCTGCTCTTTTACCAGTAGCCCAATCGCCATATGCGCCAATGATCTTCATTGGGTCTGTCCAGATTTGCCCGTGGGAAGGAGCAATCATTTTTATTTGGTCCAAAAGACCTAATTCAATGATTTCATCAAATTTGTTAAGGACTTTCTTACTGAGTGGGACAATCAAGTTACCGTAGAACTTTTGAGCTGCATCCATAAGGACAACTTCTGGAATGTCGGTGTCAAATCTTTTTGCGAAACATAAGTGTTGGCCGAATGCATCGTTAGGGAATAATATTCCATCTTCTGCAAGCAAGGTAAACATGCTGTCAGGCCAGTGAAGCAAGAACGCATCTAGGAATGCTAAGGTTTTTCCGCCTAAATCAAGAGAATCGCCGGTTCCAACAATGTTGAAGTCTGCTCCTTCTAATTTAGGGTAGTGTCTAAGGAGTCCTCCTTGAGCGATTTTACTGCAGTAAATCGGTGCATCGAATTTCTTCCATAAGTCGTATAAAACACCACTGTGGTCTTTTTCTACGTGGTTTTGAACAATGTAGTCAACTTTCATTTCTCTACCTTCTTGTTCAAAAGCATCTTCGATACGAGCCATCATTTCTTCAGTTTTTCCAGGATAAGCGTTATCGATAATAGTTACCTTTTCACCAAATACAATGTATGCATTGTAAGTGGTTCCATCTAAAGTGTATCCGTGGTAAGATCTTAAGTCCCAGTCGAGTACACCAATCCAGTATACTCCATCACCTATTTTTTGAGCTTTTGCTTTCATTTTAATCCCTCAATATTTTAATGCCATAACCTTAAAATGTCATAATCTTAATGATTAAGGCATTCTTAGTATTACATTTCAGCACTTTTAGAAACTAATGGTAATATTAGTTCGTAAATGCTTAAACATTGATTTATATGATTTTCTATATATATAAAGTTTTGGTTTTATTAAATACGAACAAAAATTATTGTTAAAAAAATATAAAATATTGAAATTGATTAGAATGGAGTTCCAACCAAGCCGACAACCAAGCTAACTACAATAATGATTCCCATAAAGAAGGACATGAAAGTTACAATTGGCTTATAAGCGTTTTTAGGCATGATAAAAGACAATAGATTTTCAAATAAATGTCCACCATCCAATGGCTTCATTGGAAGCAAATTGAATGTACCAATAGCAAAGTTAAGGAAATATATCCAAAACAAGAGCTCATTCAAAGGCATTAGAATCCATAATAAAGGAGTGTAAATCTGATTGTCAAAAGCTTCTGAAATGACATTATGTGACTCTGCCTGAACGCCCATAAATCCTAAAGACCTGTTCAGAGGATTTGTCTTCAATTGGAAACTATACTCTCCCTGATCCGTTTTGATATCAACAGTTTCATTTGGCCTTAAAGTTGTAATCGCTTGCTGATAGGATGCTGAGTCATTTACTGTAACATTATTGATTGATTTGATTATCATTCCTTCTGATAGATAATTGATTGCATTGCCATCTTCAGTTAATCTGGTAATTTCAACACCCTCTTCATGAAATACCGCAGGAATGACAAAAGAAGATAATGCCAACATAATGATTAATGCAATAGCTGCCAATGTCAAATTAGCCATAGACCCTGCAACATATATTCTCATACGAGATGCACGCCTTAATGAATTTAATTCCTCTTCGTCAGGCTCTACAAAAGCGCCTGGAAGAATAGCAAACAAGAGGAGGCCTATGGAATTTATTTTAATCTTTTCCACTCTAGCTAAAATTCCATGACTGAATTCATGCACAATCAAAACTGTTGCAAGTCCAATAAGGCCGCTGAACAATGGAATGAATATTGGAGATCCTGGAACTTCAACACCAGGAACAATCAGGCTGACTGTAGGAGTATCCATCACCATCTTTAACGAATAGACCAATGCAACAGCCATAAGAATCATGAATACTGTAGAAATTACGATTCCCAAATTCATATATGCCTTCCAAAATCTTGGAGCACAATTAGCCAATCTATCTATAAAACCTCTTAAGCGTTGAGTTTTCCACATCAAAAGAGGAAAGTTAACTTCAACTCCATAGTCTGTGAGTTTATCCTTGAATACAATTGCAATAGTCCAGATGACCATAAATGCAATTACATAATACCATATACCATTCATATTAACACATAAAATTGATTTTTAAGATTTATTTTTTTAAAAAATGTTTTAATTAATCCGTTGATTTGATAATATTATTAAGTTTTCATAATATAAAAAAGTACTCATTTTTGAAAAATTTAAAAAATTTAAAAAATAGCCAATAGAATAAAAATCTAATTAGAAATTTTTAAAAAACATGAACATTATAGAATAAAACATGAATAAAAAAATTATTTTTTTAGCATGTGCAATGGGGATTATAGCGCTTCTTGCAATTGGTGCAGCAAGTGCTGAAATAAGTGATGTGGATACTTCAGATTGGTTGAATATCACTATAAACAATATAGGCTTCCAGATTCCACCAGAATATGATGGAGGGAGATGCGAAACTGATTACTATCTTAAAGATAATGTATTTACATTTGGACTTGTAACCCTGGAAGATGATAAATCATTAAGAGGCAACTACGGTTATGAATCCACACTTGACGAGCTTTATGATGTTGAAGAGATGGAAATTGATGGGCATCATGCCGTAGCGTTCTATAGTCATAGAAGCATTGTAGACCACGATGTAACTTATCTCTACTTTGAATCCAATAGAACATTCTATGCATTGTCCTATGATGGAAATGATGTAAATGATACAATGAAAAAGATTGTTTCCTATAGTCCTAAATCAAATTTTACCAAAGAGAAATTTGATGAAAAATTAAATACCATACAAGATGATTATATTGAAGAGCAAAATGAATATAATGAAGCTTATGCCTATGATGAAGGATATAGG
>JAFRCZ010000117.1 GCA_017404125.1 Methanobrevibacter sp. | reverse complement strand
CCTACTTCTTCATATCCACCTATTGCAATAACTTCTACAGTCATTTATTGCCTCCTTTTTGTTTTTTTTTCCGTAAAATAATGAGTATAATTAAATAAATTAAGTTTTCAAAGTTCATAGAATATAAAATAATTAGATAAAAAATTTAATTAAATTTTAGATTCAAAAAATTAAAATTATTTAAAATATTCTAAAATAAGTTATCTTCTAGCATATGCTTTTGTATCAAAGCCTCTTGCTTCTAACCAGTTTTTAGTTTCTCCTTTGATGATGAGATTTGATTCTTTAAGCTCTTCAATATTTGAAGCACCAACTAAAAACATAGCTATTCTTAATGATTCATTAAATCTTTCAACCATTTCGACTAAAGCTTTCTGTCCTTCATAAGCCCCTTTAAGTGCAGGAAGTGCCATACCAACTGCATCTGCACCAAGTGCAATAGCTTTTGCAGCATCAAGCCCTGAGCGAATTCCTCCAGAAGAGATTACTGGGATGCCAACTGAATTTACCACTTCAGCAGTGCTTACAGCAGTAGGGATTCCCCAATCCCAGAATAATTCTCCCATGTAACGGTCATCTGCACGATAGGTTTCAACAGCTGCCCAGCTGGTTCCTCCAGCACCTTCCACATCAATAAAGCTTACTCCTGCCTTTTCAAGTTCAATTGCATCTTCTGCACTGATTCCAGTGCCAGTTTCCTTTGCCATGACAGGAACATCCACAGCTTTGCAGATTTCAGCTATTGAATCAAGATATCCTCTTCCGTCGACATCTCCTTCCGGTTGAATTGCCTCTTGCAATGGATTTAAATGAATCGCTAAAATATCACTGTCCAATATTTCAACAGCCTTTTGAGCTAAATCAGATTGAGGTGCTCCGATATTGCCTAAAACAAGTGCTGATGGAGCATATTCCCTTACAACATCATAAGTGTCTCTTAAGTCTGGATTTTCAATAGCTGCTCTTTGACTGCCTACACCTAAACCAATCTGCTTGTCTTCTGCAACAATAGCCAATTCCTTATTGATCTCTTTTGCAGCAGCATGTCCTCCAGTAATAGCTGTAATGAATAAAGGGGATTCCAATTTCTTGCCGAAAACCTCTGTTGAAATATCAATTTCTTCTTTATGAACTTCAGGCAATGCTCTATGGATCAATTCAATGTCTTCAAAGCCTGTAGTTTTGTCTTTATAATTAACATCATAATTTTTACAAATTAATAAATTTTCTAATTTTCTATCTGAAATCATTGTTTCCTCTTTTACAATTAATAATGGTAAGTATAATTCGTAAGATAATTCTTTTAATCAATGAAATATTTTTAATCATCGAAACCTAAAAAAAAAGCAAGAATAAAAAGATTTTGCTAAACTTATGGCTAATAAACGTTTAAATAGTAAACCTTTATAAGTATCTAAAATATCTATAACCTAAACTAAATCAATCTAAAATTCTTTAAAATAGAAAAATTAAATTTAACAAAGCCCGTATTATAATAGTTAAATTAAATATTCTTACGTGTTTAATTAAGTCCCGAATGAAGTTAAAAATATTAAAAGCATCAT
>JAFRCZ010000116.1 GCA_017404125.1 Methanobrevibacter sp. | reverse complement strand
CATCATGGGTCTGAAGCGCTGCCAATAGATCTTTGGATTGATCTACAGGATATAGCCAATCGGAATCAACTGCTATAACTTGTATTTTAGCTTTCACGTCTTTTAAACCATCAGCAAGGTTACCCTCAATAGCCAAGTCAAAGTAATCGACTGCTTTTGTAATGTATAACTAAGAATTTGCATCAAAACGCCTTACAAAAGTCTCACCTTGGTGGTGCCAGTAGCTTTCCACCTCGAAATCTACAGTAAAGTCATAACTAAGCTCTGTTTTATCCTGCAAGTCTCTTCCAAATTTCTGATACATTGATGCATCACTAAGATAGGTGATGTGTCCAATCATACGTGCAACTGCAAGCCCAGACCTTGGTTTCTTTTCCTGATGATAATAATTTCCACTATTCCAGTTATTGTCTAGAATAATGGATTGCCTGCCCACCTCATTAAAAGCTATTTGCTGAGGGGAAGACCTTGCAGTTGTAGCTATGATGCTTGCCTGTTTCATCATTTTAGGATAGGAAACAGTCCATTGCAATGCTTGCATTCCTCCCATGGAACCTCCAATAACAGCATATAATTTCTCTATGCCAAAAAATTCTATAAGCTTCTTTTGTGCATGAACCATATCTTCAATGGTAATTATTGGAAAATCAAGAGCATATTGCCTTCCAGTTTCAGGATTGATTGATGCTGGACCAGTTGTGCCCTTACATCCACCTAATACATTTGAACAGATTATGAAATATTTATCAGTGTCCAAAGCTTTTCCAGGACCAATGACCATATCCCACCATCCAGGCTTTTCATCTTTCTTTCTTGTATACTTACCTGCAGCGTGTGCATCTCCAGTAAGTGCATGACAAACTAAAATGGCATTGGATTTGGCAGAATTCAAATCACCATACGTTTCATAAGCAAGCTCTACATTGCTAAGAACTTTGCCTGAACTAAGCTTTAAATCATCCTTAATAGCGAATGTTTTGGTTTCAACTATGCCAACAGATTTTTCTTTCATTTTTAATACCTTAAATTTAAGAATGCTGAATTTTGTTAAATGAGCTAATTCAGCATACTATTCAACAGTTTAGCTAGTATTTCATCTAATAATTTTTGTATAGTTAGTAAATTTCAAATAGATAACAAATTATTACCTAAATATAAAAATATTGCCTCGTTATTTATATATGATTTAAATACTATTTATATTTACTTATAAATGTTTTGGTTTTAATATAATTGGAAATTATGGATTTTTCTTTTAATAGTAAAAATTAATATACATTATCCATATATTATCATTTAATTATTAAAAAAGGGATACAATGTCAAGCGAAAATAAAATTGAATTTAACAATACGGATTTGTTGATTGAATTGTATGAAATGCTATTCAATGATATGATTACAGTTGAAACAAGCAAAATAGTATCTAAATTCATATTAGACCTAATAGATAATCAGGAAATTGATGAAGAGAAAGTTATAAATTATTTTAATGAAAAAAATCCTGAAAACATAAAATTTGATATAAAAGAAGATTTAAAGACAATTTACGACATTTGCCTTGAGATATATGAAGAATAATAGTTTAAGATTATTTTATCATTATAAACTATTTTTCTACTCTAATTCTTAACTAATTATTTTTCTAAAATAAATTATTATCAACTTATTTTCCTATCTTTAATTTATCAATAGCTTCGCATGCAGCCAATTGCTCGGCCTCTTTTTTGCTTTTTCCAACACCATGACCATAATCAACGCCATCAATCAAGATTCTCATTACAAAAGTCTTGTCGTGAGGCGCACCATGCTCTTCAAGCAATTCATAAGAGACTTCAACACATTCAGCATCTCCATACTCCTTGATTGTGGATTTATAATCATAAAAAAATACGGTTTTAGCTTCAATGTATGGAAAAACAGTTTTCTCTAAGAATTCCTTAGCCTTTTCTATTCCTTGATCCAAGTAAATAGCTCCTAAAAAAGACTCAAAAATATCTGCAGTGATAGAAATGACTTCATTGTCAGTAAGGGCATTGTCTTCCAAATTCAATCTGACATACTTATCCAATTCATTTTCATGGGAATATACAATCAAAGCGTTTTGGCAAACATAATTAGCTCGAAGCTTTGTCAATTTGCCTTCGCTTAAAGTAGGATGCATATTCTGCAAATATTCTGAAGTCAACATATTCAAAACTGAATCTCCAAGAAATTCAAGCCTTTCATAATCATAATCCAATTCATGCTTTGCACTGTATGAAGAATGAGTAAAAGCTATTTCATACAGGTCTTCATTATTCGGTACAATATTAAACTTTTCTAATAATTCCATATAATTCACTCAGGGTTAAACTCTGGATATAGTTTTAAAAATAGCATTTGGTGAATTTTGATGAATTATTATAATAATTTAATATTAGCTCATATTTATTAGCTCATATTTAGAGTATTTAATAAATTAATATTAAATTATCATAATACAAATGATTTTCAATGTTAAAACTATACCTGGTTTAATATTTGTTATACTTAGTATATAAACCTTAAATAAATTATCTTTAAATTTCATATTAGTTTTCAAATGCTCTCGAATAATCCATTTATAAATAAACATAGAAATGATGATATAACAAACATAAAAATTGATTTTTAAAAAACTAATTAAATTGCTGAAAATCAGGTTTAAACTTCGGTTTAAAGATTTAAATCAGAATTTAAATAATTTTTAAAATGATATTTTTGTGTTTTTTAAAATAATATATTTTTAATCCCTTATTAAAGGAACAAGATCTGATTTTCTTTAAAATTATTATCTTGAATTTTAATAAAATTAAAAGACATATTATTAATTAATTTTCAATGAAAAAATAGATTAATCAAAAAATGGATTAATAACTAATAAAAAAAGGATAAAAGATAATTATCTTTTAACCCAATGCATTACTTTTTCTTTAGAACTGGAGACAAAACTGCCTTGAATGGACAATCCATCTTCAATATTAGCTCCAGGACATAATTTCTTTAAATCATTTAGGCTTTTTCCAAAACCGCTGCCTTCATGAGTAACGAAAGGTTTAATGGTTTTTCCCTCGAAATCCAGTTTTTCAAGCTGAGTCCATACCGGCATTGGCATAGTGCTCCACCAGTTAGGGAATCCGATGTAAATTACATCATATTCACTGATATCCTCAATATATTCCTTTAGTTCCGGCCTTGCATCATCCTTTAATTCTTCCTGAGCCACTACAGTGCATTCCATATAATCTTCTGGATAATCATTCAATGGATCCATCTTGAACAAATCTGCATCGGTAAACTCTTGAATATACTTTGCAATTACTTCTGTATTGCCAATTTCAATATATTTTATTCCACTATTGCTGTAATTATTCCCTGCTCTTGAGAAATACAATACTAAACTTTTAGACATAAAAATAGCTCCCATTTAATAATTAAATAAGGTTTTATCTCTAATAATATATAAATTTAAAAAATAGTGAATGATGCCTAAAATAGACTAAATGAAATAAAAATAATTAAAAATAGTAAGTGGTTTTGAGATAATTAGCTATTAAAAAAAGTTTTGATCAAACTTTTTTAAAAGTTTGATTGGATAATTCGCATATATTATCTCAAATAAATTTTATAGTAAAATGCAATAAACCTATACTAATCTTTGACGAGTGGTAGGTTTTTTGTTTTACCAACTGTATCTTCTTATTTTACTGGATTTACCGAATCCGCAAGAAGCACAAACTTTTTTACGTACGTGGTATGAGTTTTTACCACATCTTCTACATCTAATATGGGTCTTTTTATTCTTTTTACCCATTGATGGAGTTCCTTTCACTTCTATCTCCTCCTAATTAATAATAAACAATAATAATAATTTTTCTAAAAGGTTGCTAAAATAGTCTAGAAAACAGTCTTATTCAAAATAAGAACATAAAATAGAATTAAATAAATTAATTGATTACTCTAACTAATTTAACTAATATATAATAATTCAATAATCTTTATTGAGTAGAACAAAGAAAAACTTATAGAAAAAATAAGAAACTAAGTTTCTATGGAGAAATGTATACAATATTGTCTCCTCTAATGAGAACAGTACCTAATCT
>JAFRCZ010000115.1 GCA_017404125.1 Methanobrevibacter sp. | reverse complement strand
TTAAATATATATCATTTGATTTTAAAACTAATATATAGATTTATAAGATATTAGGTGATTTATTTGACTAAAACAGTATTTTCTCCAGGTTCTGCTACTATCATTAATGCAATTTCAACAGGTTTCGGCTCTGCATTCGGCATAGGCCTTGGAATTGAAGCTGAGGCTAAATTTTCAAGTGTTGGCGTTAACTGCTCATCAGATCTAGGGGCTGACCCTCATCTTATGAATTTGTGTGTTGAGAAGGTTTTAGATCATTATAAGATAGGAAGTGCAAAGGATTTTGATGAGATCATACCAAGCTTGGATTTTGGAAATGGGCAAGGCATTGAAGTAAAGACAAGATCCAATTTGCCATTAGGTTCAGGTCTTTCTTCAAGCAGTGCCTTATCAAATGCTGTGGTTATGGCTACTGCTGCTTTGGTTGCAGGCGAGTTTTACCTTGAGCCTTTGACTGATACGGAAATAATCAACTATGGTATTGATGCATCCCTTGAAGCGGGGGTTACAGTTACAGGTGCCTTTGATGATGCTTCAGCATCTTTCTTTGGAGGAGTGACCATAACAGATAATTCAAAAAGGGAAGTTTTGCATTGGGAAAGAATGCCTGATTATAATGTGTTGGTTTTCATGCCTGATAAGGAATCCTTAAGCGGTTCTTCTGATGTTCGCAGGATGAAACTGATTGCTCCATTTGTAAGGATTGCATATAACATGGCTCTTGATGGAGACTATCTTGAAGCATTGTCATTAAATGGGTTATTGTATGGAAATGCATTGGGATTTGATAACAATATTGCACTTGATGCACTTCAAGCGGGAGCTCTTGCTTCTGGATTGTCTGGAACAGGATCTTCATTTGTAGCTATTGTGGATGAAAGTTCAATTGATGGCGTAAAAGAGGCTTGGGCATCTTATGAAGGAAAGGTCCTTGAAACAGAAGTGGATAATAGGGGAACAAGGTTTATTTAACTTAATTCTTTAGATGGTATTTACTAAAGACTTATTAAGAATATCATATAAAAGGAGGTTTTGCAATGAAAAAGTTTTTAAACGTTAATGATATTGAAATTTGTATAGATGATACAGAAGAGGGTGAAAAAGCATTATTGCTGATTCATGGATTGACTGGAAATAAATCAACCATGTATCCGATTAGAGACATGTTCAAAGACCATTATCGTGTAATTACCATTGATACAAGAGGGCATGGGGAATCAACACGCCCTAAGGAATATACAATTGATGATCATGCAGATGACATACATGAAATCATTAGGGAATTAGGTTTGGAAAAAGCTGATATTCTAGGCTATTCAATGGGTTCATATATTGCCCTTAGGGCAGCTGAAGCCAAATGTGATGATATAGACCATCTTGTTTTAGCCTGCACTAAGCCACACGGCAAAACTTCATCTGTTGCAAGACTTTTAAAGGAAGCAAATCTGGACATTACTCAAGTAAGCCAAGAAGAAATGATGGGTGTAATATTAAAGGCCAGCCTTGCTCCGCAATCCTATGAAATGGCTCTCAATGGAGAATTGAATATTGAAGAAATATTGAATGGTGATGGAAGCCAGGAATTGAATGAAGAGGAAAAGGCTGCAGAAGATGCATCACTAGCTAATTTTGACAATTCAAATGATTATGATAAGGTAACTTGCAAAACATTGGTTATTGGCGCTGAATATGATGGCATTAATCCGCCTGAATTAGGTCGTGAAGTGGCTCGTGGAATCGATGGTGCAGAATTTGAATTAATCAGTGATGCAGGTCATTTGGCTTTTGCAGAGCAACCAGATGACTTTTATAATCTTATTAAAAACTTCTTAGATAGCTAATCTGATTAGATTTTCAGTCTAATCTTTTCTTTTTTTTATAATTTTAAAATATTTTTCCTATTTTTATACTATTTTTAAAGCTATTTTTTTAAAATAAAGTAGTCTGTTTTGTGTTGTCTTTACTTGGAAACTCATGCAAGTATTCAAATATTTCATCCTGATTATTCATTATATTGTTTTCATTTGTTCTTTTGTAGAAGATCTTCATTAGCTTATTATGATTTGGGCTCATCAAACCATAG
>JAFRCZ010000114.1 GCA_017404125.1 Methanobrevibacter sp. | reverse complement strand
TGTTTTTACTGAGAAGAAGTATGATGGCATCTATATGTTGGAGTTAGTTTCTACTGATTTCGTAGAAAAAAGTTTAGACTATATGAAAAATTTAGGATTGATTTAAAAAATTAATATACAAATTAGCATATATAAAAAATAAGAAAATTATTAACAATCAAAATTATAATTTCTGAAATTAAAAAAATTAAAATTAAAAAAATAATTTCTGAAATAATTAAAATTTTTAAAAATTTAAAAAATTAATAATAACAAAATTACACAAAAAGCAAAAAGGTTAGAATATGTGGAATGAAGAAATTGAATGCATGTCAAGAGAAGACATTTTCGAGCTTCAGTTGAAGAAGTTGCAAAGCACTGTAAAAAGGGCTTTTGATAATATTCCCTTTTATACTGAAAAGTATACTAATGCAAATGTTTTCCCTGAAGACATAGAGACTTTAGAAGATATTGAAAAGTTGCCGTTCCTTACCAAAGATGATTTAAGGGCATGCTATCCATTTGGAATGTTTGCAGTTGACAAAAAGGAAATCATAGAGGTTCACTCCTCTTCAGGAACCACTGGAAAGCCTGTAGTAAGCGGTTACACCCAGAAGGATATTGACAATTGGGGAGAAATCGTTGCAAGAGGACTTACCATGATGGGCCTTGACAGTGATGACATTATCCAGAACACCCATGGATACGGTTTGTTTACAGGCGGATTCGGAGTTCACTATGGTGCTCACAGATTAGGGGCGACAATCATCCCTATTTCAACCGGACAGACCAGAAGGCAAGTTGAAATCATGGCAGACTTCGGCAGCACCTGTCTCATATTTACCCCTTCCTATGGTATCTACCTTGGAGAAGTGGCTAAGGAGGAAGGAATAGACTTTGATGAATTGGGACTTAAGGCAATCGGTTTTGGAGCTGAAATGTGGACAGCTGAAATGAGAGACAGAATCGAAGAGACATTTAAAACCAAAGCATATAACATTTATGGTCTTACCGAATTGATGGGTCCGGGAATGGGTATGGAATGCCCTGCCCAGAATGGATTACACATTGCAGAGGATTTCTTCTATCCTGAAATCATTGACCCTAAAACAGGTGTTAGATTGCCTGAAGGCCAACATGGAGAAATGGTGCTTACCAACCTTGAAAGGGAAGGAATGCCTGTAATCAGATTCAGAACAAAAGACCTTACTGCACTCCACTATGACACCTGTGAATGCGGAAGGACACTTGCAAGAATGGAAAGGATCACTGGAAGGTCAGATGACATGATTAAGGTAAAAGGAGTGGCTGTATTCCCATCACAAATCGAAAAGGCACTTCTTAAGGTCAGCGACATTGAGCCTCACTACCAAATCATAGTGACAAGGCCAGACATAATGGATGAAATTGAAATTAAGGTGGAAGCTTCTGAAGCTCTCTTTTCAGATGACATCAAGGAAATGATGGGTGTAAAGAGGAAAATTGCAGAATACATTCAAAATGAGATTGGAATTGCAGTTAAAGTCAGTTTAGTTGCACCTAAGAGCATTCCAAGAAGCACAAAAGGTAAAATACAAAGAGTTATTGACAAACGTAACTTGCATTAAACAAACTTTTACAAAGAGGGACCAATGTAATTTACATTAAAATGACAATTATCAAATTATTTAGGGAGTTTTAAAATGTATAAAATAACACAATTATCCATATTCTTAGAAAACAAAAGAGGAAATCTTTACAAATCATTGGATTTGCTCGCAAACAATGATATAAATATCAGGGCATTGTCTTTGGCAGACACTACTGAATTCGGCATTTTAAGATTGGTTGTACAAGATCCTGAAAAGGCTAAAAAGATTCTTGAAGAGCACTGGTATATCGTTAAAAACACTCCTATTGTTGGAGCTGAACTTGATGATACCCCTGGAGGATTGTCTTCTGTCTTGAAAATATTGAATGATGAAGAGATAGATCTTGAATATCTCTATGCTTTCACTCATGAAAAGACTGAAAAGGCTATTCTATTATTGCAAGCTGAAGACTTGGACAATCTTATAAACATTTTAACAGCTTATAAGATTCCTCTCGTACCTGCTGAAGAAGTTTATAATTTATAATTAATTTTAAACTATTTTTTCTTTTTTCTTTTTTTTACAAATTATGAGATGAAAATATGATACTTAATAAATTTTTAGTGCCCATTTTATTAATCTTCATAATCCTAATCTCTTTAAGTGCAGTGTATGCAGATGAAATATCTAATGATAAATACTTAAATATCCAAAATGAAGATAATTCCCTTGATTCTACCAGTAATTTAGGATTTTCTGAAAATGAAATTGGAGAAATCAATCAAAATGATGTCGACAGCGAAAAAAATGCTTTAAAAAATGTCAACTCAGAAAATATTTTAAAATCAGATGAAGAAGATATTTTAGAAATCGATTATCCTCAAACTCATGATGAGTCCTATAATATTGTAGTTGATGCAAAGCCTAGTGGAAATAAGGGAAAAGTAGGGGATGAAATAAGATATGCCATTACAGTAACAAACAATAATCCATTTACTGTACACTCTCTAGAAGTCTTCACTCCAGATGATCCAGACCACT
>JAFRCZ010000113.1 GCA_017404125.1 Methanobrevibacter sp. | reverse complement strand
GGGAAAAGTGAAAAATATTAGAGCATATAGTCTAATTAAATAAAAAAATAGAAATGATGAAAAACTTAAATCATTTAAAAAGAAAAAGATTTAGAAGAAAAATAAAAAATAAATTTAAGAAAATCATTGCTTTCTTAAACTATTATCACAATTGGTACCTTCAATTATTCTTCTTTTTTTCTCTTCCAATTCTCGAGATTTTCTTTCTTTTTCTGCTAATTCCTCTTCACTTAAAGACTCTTCTTCAAATTTTGACAAGTCAACAGATTTTTTAAATTCAGGTTTAGAAACTTCAGAATCTCCGATTAATTCCTCAGAATCATCTTCAAAATCATATTTAGAATATTTGTCCTCTAAACCACGCTTTTTTTCTGCCTCTGAGTTAGAATTGACATCTTCTTCAGCAACTACTTCTACAGGATCTTCGAATTCCTCTACAGCCATGTCTTCTTCAACGAGGATTTCCTCTTCCTCAACAGAAACATCTTCAATAGCTTCTTCTACAGGTTCCTCTTCAACAGACACTTCCTCTTCCTCAACTAAATCATAATCCTCTTCAAAATCCTCATCGAAATCATATTTAGAATATTTGTCTTCCAAATCAGACTCTTCAGATTGTTTATTTAGTCTTGAATGAATAGGAATAATTTCATCAACTTCATCGTCGTCATCAGAAATTTCTGTTGAATCAGCATTTTCATGCTCATTAAAAGAAGATTGATTTTTTTGAGATGTTAAGTTTGAATCAGAATATAGGGAATTGATATCATCTTGCGAAAGTTCATCTTCCTGATCCTTCTCAAATAAATCTTTAGAGGAATCAACAGACTTGTCATTATCGCCATTACTGGAAAAATCAGAATCTTTTTTTCTTTTTAAAATGCCAAAGATAGCATCAAAGTCATCACGAGTAAGAGTTTCGTCATTTATGTCATCATAATCAATACTTTTAATGTTGTTAAATGTATCGATGATTAACGAAGACTTTGAAGAAGAGAAGAACTTCAATAAAGAAAATCCGATAATAATAAGACCAATAATAACCAAGAATATAGCAAGTCCTGCGGTTTCACCAGATAAAACATTATCTACAACCCTATCAGAACTTGAAGCATAATAACTTATTCCAATAATTAAAATTGCTAAACCTACAATAAAACCGGCAACGGTAATAATTGTAGAGGAATCAAAAATATCTATAGAATTATCAGAATCAGAAGATTTACTCTTATCATTTATCAATACGCCTTGTGCAGAAGATTTGACAATTTTCTTTTCTTTCTTTTCATCTGCTAATGCAATATCACTACTTTCTCCAGTGACAAAAGAATCTTCATCATCAATCTCTTCATCACTAATAGAATCAGTATTTTCTATAGAATCAACATCATTATCTTCAGTTTCAGTTGATTCGGTAACATTTGCTTCAATTGAATCATCTAAATCAGGATTAAGAATTACTCCTCCTTCAACAGACTCTTCATCTAAAGCATCAGACTCTTCCAAATCTCTATATTCATTATGAATAGGTATAATCTCATCAACAGAATCGTCTTCAAAATCATTAGAAATTTCATTAAGCTCATCATCTTCAAACTCTAATTGATTGAAAACTTCAGAGATGGATTTAGATTTAGTAAATCTAGTTTTTTTATCAGAAGCTGAATCATTAGCTCTGGGAGCTGATTCATCGTTTCCCTTGGAAACGTCTTCTAAATTACCATTTTTTGAATTAGTCATTTTATCTCCTTACTTAAAAATACTAAGAATACTCACTCATCAATAATTAACACACCATAATACCCTTAGTAAAATCGCTATAAATACGATTAAATGAATAATAAATATAAATATTGATTTAAAATTAAACCAAATGAATTAAAAACAATATTAAAATGATTAAAGATTAATCATATCCTCTCCATTTATGATGACATTTTTCACAAGTGAAGAAACGGGTTGGCGCTTCATCAGCACTACGGGTCTGAAGCAATTCATAGGAAGCACGATCATGCCCGCATTTAGGACAGATTTCCCTTACAGTAGATTTCATACCGCTTTCGTCACCTCTCATAATAACGGTATCTTCTGTTTCCACTTTTTTCTCAACGGAATACTCTTCCTTAACATCTTCAGATAAATCTTTTTTATATCCGCATGAATTACATTTTAAATATTTTTTAGTTGGTTGTTCTTCGTCGACAGATTCGTCATCTTCCTTATTGTCCTCATCTATGATAACTTCTTCAAAAGGAAGCATCATACCTCCACAATCTGGACAAAATTCCATAAATTCATCTCCAATATTAAATAACACTACTCTTTAAAAAAATGAATTAAAAAATTTTTTGAACTATTAATTTTAAAAACAAAAGAAAATTTGATTATAATCTCCAATAACTATAATCCTCACAAACATTTACCATTTCCTTAATAATTCAGACACCTGAAAAATTTTAAAATTTCAATTTTTAAATTTCGTAAATGATTAATTTATTATATAATATTATATACTTATAAATAAAGATTATTAAGTCATAGTATTTAAACTTAATTTAAAAATAGGGTAAAAAATGCCTAAAATTTAAGAAAAATTGTAAAAATTTGCTAAAAAATCATAATAAAAACAAATATTAAGCAGATTGAAAAATAGTAAAAAATTTATAATTTTTTTAAAAAAAATTATGCTAAAATTGATTAGTTTTTTTAAGATTTTTATGGAATAATTTTTTAGAAATCCGTCTTAAAAAAATTAAAAAAAATGAATAATCTTTTAGAAATTAAACTTAAAAAAAATTAAATAAAAAATAAGAAAAAATTAATTTTCTTCAAGATATTTTTTGGCATCCTCTAAAATATCTTTATGATCAAAAGCAAGTTTTTCATCATCTAACTTATCAAATGAAAATACAGCAATATCTTTAGCATCATCATCTGCCTTTGCATCATCAAAGTTTCCACGAGCTACATAGCACACACTTACAGTATGACGTCTTGGATCACGGTCTGGATCTGAATAAACATCCAATAATTTTTCTAATTTAACATCAATGGAAGTTTCTTCCTTTGCTTCCCTAATAGCTGCATCTTCTGTCTTTTCACCATAATCTACAAAACCGCCAGGCAATGCCCAATGGTCTTTAAAAGGGCCATTTTTCCTTTTAATGAGTATAAATTCATGATTATCATTATAAATAAAAATATCAACAGTTAATGATGGAATCTTATATTTAATCTTATCACCCCAAAATAAAATGAATAGAATAATTAATTATAAAATAATTGATTATTATTAAAATAAAAAGTTTAAAATTAAATAATTAAGAAAACAAGAATATTTACTAAAAAAATAAAAGCTAAAAAAAGAAGAAAAAATTAAAAATTTAAATGCCTTCGAGCAATTCCTTAAATTCAGCAGTTTCTTCTTTTAATCTTTGAGCTGCTCTTAAAAGAGAATCTCTTGGTCTTTTTGTTCTTTTAGTTTTAATAGTCATGATAGGTTCACCGGTAAGAGGGTGATCAATACCATAAACTGCATATTCTACATCGCTATCTTCCATGAGATATTTTCTTAAAACATTACAAAGAGAGTGGTTTTCTCCGTGAATAATCATTTCAAGTTCTAATTTGGTATCTTTTACAACTTCAATTTCCATGTTATCTTTTCCTTAAAAATTAAATAAACAAGTACAAATCTGTATTCTAATTAAAAATTAATAATCATAATTTTTAGAAACTTTTCTTTTTTCTTTTCTATCACATACAGGACAGTATACTTCAGATTCATTGCAAGGATCCATAAAGGCTCTGCATCTGGTACACATAGCTTTTACTACACCAGAAGTAATGTCCTCTGTGTTCAAATCAAGGTTATCTCCCATGATTTTAACAACTTTTGCTTCAATCAAATCTCCAATTCTGAAAGCATCAGTAAGCTTATCGATATAGCCAGGAGTTACTTGAGAAATATGAATAGCTGCCATATAAGGAAGAGCCAATTCACGTCTGGTTCCTTTTTTAGCATAAATGCTTATTAAAGCTCTTTGGCCACGTACATCTTTCACTTCACCATATACAATGTCTCCAACTTTCAATAAGTTTGGACCACCAGATTTTGATATTACAGAGATTTCCTTTTCTTCTTCATCAATCAATACATTTCCAGGAACACCTGATTTTACACTTCCATCATCTTCGTATGCTCCTTGGCCTGGCAAGAATTGCTCACTTACACTTAAAAAGTCACCAGGCATTACAAAATCTCCAGATTCCATTTTCATCTAAACACCTCATAATAGGGCTTTTAGCCATCTTTCAACTTTGGGCAATTAAGCCATACACATTTTATAATTCTGTTTATAAAATAGGACTATCATCCAAAACACAAATTTTATAACTCCGTTTATAAAATCAGGATAATCTCGTCCAAGATACTAATTTTATAATTCCATTTATAAAAT
>JAFRCZ010000112.1 GCA_017404125.1 Methanobrevibacter sp. | reverse complement strand
CAAGGTGGGCTTATGTCTTTCATAACTTTAAAAAATATTAATAAGTCATTTAATGGGGAACCAGTTCTTAAAGATATTAACTTAACTATAGAAGAAGGTTCTACCTTAGGTATTCTCGGTAGAAGTGGTAGTGGAAAATCTGTTTTAATCAATATGCTAAGGGGTACTAAAGAATATGCTCCGGACAGTGGGCAAGTAATCTTTGACCTTGCAATTTGTGAAAACAAAAAATGCTTGCATGTTGAACCTGCTTCAAAAGCTGGCGAAAAATGTCCTGAATGTGGAGCAGAATTAAAAGCTCAAGAAATCGACTTCTGGAATGCAGGCAGATTGGAAAAAGCAGCTATCAGAAGAAGAATTTCAATTATGCTTCAAAGAAACTTTGCATTATACGATGAACAGACTGTAATTGACAACGTATTGAATGCAATGGGTGATGAAGGAAGATACGAAGAAGAGAATATCTACAATGCTATTGACTTATTAGAAATGGTCCAAATGAGCCACAGGGTAACTCATGTTGCACGTGATTTAAGTGGAGGAGAAAAGCAAAGAGTAGTGCTTGCAAGACAATTGGCTAAAAACCCTATGTTGCTCCTAGCAGACGAACCAACAGGTACATTAGACCCACAAACTGCTGAAAAGCTTCACCAAACCTTGATTCATGGAGTAAAGGAAGAAGGAATCAGCATGGTAATCACTTCTCACTGGCCTGAAGTTATGAACCAATTGGCAGACGATGCAATATGGTTAGACAAAGGGGAAATCATTGAACATGGCAACCCTGATGAAATCGTTCCAAAATTCCTGGAAACCGTTCCTCAAGCTGAACAGGTGGAAAAAGTTGAACACACCGAAGAAATCATTAGAGTTCAAGACATTAAAAAGCATTACTATTCCATTGAAAGAGGAGTAGTTAAAGCTGTTGACGGTGTAAGCTTAACAATAAACAAAGGAGAAATCTACGGTATTGTAGGTCTTAGTGGATCCGGTAAAACCACTTTAACTAGAATGATGATTGGATTGACTGAACCAAGTAGCGGAGAACTTGAAATTAAATTAGGTGATGATTGGATTGACATGAAAAAGCCAGGCCCATTAAACAGAGGCCGTGTAACTCCATACTTAGGTTTATTGCACCAAGAATACTCATTATATCCTCACAGAGATATTTTAGGAAACTTAACTGATGCAATCAGCTTAAACTTGCCTGCAGAATTTGCTAAGATAAAAGCAGCTCACATTCTTGAAACTGTAGGATTTGAAAAAGACAAATCAATGAACATATTAAATAAATGGCAAGATGAGTTAAGTGGAGGAGAAAGGCACAGAGTGGCTCTTGCACAAGTTCTAATCAAAGAGCCTAACATTGTCGTATTGGATGAACCTACAGGTACTATGGACCCAGTTACAAGAATCATTGTAACCAATTCCATCTTAAAGGCAAGAGATGAATTGGATCAAACCTTTGTAATCATTTCTCACGATATGGATTTCGTATTGGATGTTTGTGATAAGGCAAGCTTAATGAGAGGAGGAAAACTCCTTAGTACCGGAACCCCAGAAGAAATCGTTGCAGAATTGACTGGTGAAGAAAAAGCTGACATGATTAAGGACCACTAGGTTCTTTTTCTTTTCTTTTTTTATTAATTTTTACAATTTCTATTTTTGATGTGTATATAATTTTTTGATTTTCATTACTTTCTTAAATTATGCTATTTTTTAAAAACTTATATTAATATAAACAAACAAAATTAATAATGTTATAATATTAATTAAAAGCAAAAAGATATTAATATTCATTAAGTTTTTATTTTATTTAAAAATTAGAGGAAAAATTATGGTATGGGAAAATTCACCTTCACATATTTGTAGAGGAGGAGATGTTAGAGGACTCGCATTCTGTTGTCCTCCTGTAAAACCTTGTCCTATCATGGGAGCCTTAAGGGAAGTGGGACTAACTCCTCAAGAATTCTTAGACATTAAACAGAAGTTTGCAAGGGAAACCAGATTAGGGGAAGGACCGGCAACCTGTTTCGGTTCACTTGTATGGTGCTGTAAAACTTCAAAACCTTGTCCTTTAAGAGACATGACATTAAATCAAATAGGCATGACTGAAGAGGAATACATGGATTTGAAAAAAGAATTATCTGAAGTTATCTTGAAAGCAGGTACACCTCCAACTTCAAATGAAGCAGTATTTGCACTTTCACAAACATTTGACATTAGCGAAACTGAAGCTGAAAAAGTGCTTGCAGACTGCAATAATGATTTAAGAATGGCTGTCAAATTATTAAAGCTTAAAGAATTGGAAAAGGAATGAACTTAATAAAAAGTTTTATCCTAAAAAACCCCTTCAAATCAATTGAATTTAAGTGAAAGAATAATAAGTGATAATATGGGATTGACTTCTCTCTTTTTTGAAGTGGAAAACAAGAATGTTTTTATTTTAGGCACTGGAGAAGTGGCTACAAGAAGAGCTCACCGCTTTTTAGACAAGGGAGCAAATGTCATTTTGGCAGGGAATTCAATTGATGAGGAATTGACTAAAAAAGGAGCTATTCTAACACCTTTAAAAGACCTTGAAGATTTTGTTAAATGGAGCGACATAGTAATTACCGCAAGCGGTGATGAAGAGCTTTGCGAATACATTGCATCCATTAGCCAAGACAAATTAATAAATAGGGCAGACAAGCCGGAAAAGGGAAATATAATAGCGCCTACCTCTTTCTTAATAGATGATATAGAAATATCAATCTTTACAAATGGACAAAGTCCTTTAATGGCACGGGAACTTCGAAAAAAAATTCAATCAATCATTACAGAGGAGGATATTCTCGAAATAAAGCTTCAGGATTATGCAAGAAAACTCTTAAAGGAAAAAATAGATGATCAAAAGCTTAGAAAAGAGTATCTTGAGAATATTTTAAATAATGAAGAGATAAAGCATTGCTTAAAGGAAAATAAAATAGATGAAGCTAAAGGACTTGCAGAAGAGCTAATCAATTCAGAATTTTTATGATAATTACAATCTAAACCAATCAAATCATCAAAAGGAGAATCAAAATTGATAATCAATATACGTGTAGACCACACTCTTGCAGACATAGAAACTATGGAAAATGTATCAAAAGACTTAAAAGAATTATTTTCCACTTTAAAAGAAAATATAGATATTAAAGAATATATTGAAATCAATACATGCAACAGATATGAATATTTCCTTTATACTGATGATTACAATAAACTTGATTTAGACTGTGAAAACAAGTATGTCATAATTCAATACAATGATGAAGCAGTCCTTCATTTATTCCGAATGACTTCAGGCCTCGAATCCATGATCATTGGTGAAGACCAAATATTGGGTCAAGTTAAGGATTCCAAAAGGAAAAGTGAAAAGGAAGGCCATTGTGGCAAGAAATTAGATGCCGTTTTCACTAAGGCAATCCATGTTGGCCAAGTCGTAAGAAACAAGACTAAAATCAACCAAGGATCAATTTCAATCGGTT
>JAFRCZ010000111.1 GCA_017404125.1 Methanobrevibacter sp. | reverse complement strand
GAAGTCCGATTTTTTGACCGATTTCAAAGTCCTCAGGACCGTGTCCTGGAGCAGTGTGTACAAATCCGGTACCTTCACCTAATTCTACATGGTCTCCATGGTAAGTTGAATGAATCAAGCTGTTTTCCGCTTCTAATTCCATTTGTTTTGGCACTTGTTCTGCTAAAGGATAAACATAATCCAATCCTAAAAGTTCAGAACCTTTTACAGTCTTGATGATTTCATACATCACTTCTTTCTCTTCCTCTATGATGTATTTTTTCTCTTTTGATTCCTCATCGTCAGGATTGTAATTTGGATTAGGCAACTTGTTTTTATGTATAATTTCAATTGGGCCTAAAACTGTTTCCAAAAGCTCGCTAGCTATGATTAGGATCTCTTCTCCCATTTCATTTAATCTTTCATCCACTTTAACAAAGGAATAATCGAAATCCTCATTTAAACATATAGCCAAGTTTCCAGGAAGTGTCCAAGGAGTGGTGGTCCATACCAAGAATGATTGCTTTAAGTCTGCATAATCGCCATCAGTGATTAATTTCTCTTTAAGTGGGAAACGTACGTAAATGGATGGGTCGTCTCCTTCAGTATAGTCAATCTCAGCTGCTGCGAGTGCAGTTTGACAATGTGGACACCAGCTGATTACCCTTTGGTCACGGGTTAGAAGATTCTTTTCATGAGCTTTCTTCAATGTCCACCAAGCGGATTCCATATATTTAGGATCCAAGGTCATGTAAGGATTATCCCAGTCCATCCAAACTCCTAAGCTTTTGAATTGAGCAGTCATAGCAACCTTGTTTTCCATTGCAAATTCCTTACATTTGTTGATGAAGTTGTCTATACCGTATTTTTCCTCAATTTCCTGTTTGGATTCGATTCCCAATAGCTGCTCCACCTTATGTTCAATAGGCAAACCGTGGGTATCCCATCCAGCTTGTCTTCTTAAGGAAAATCCATTCATTGACTTGTAACGCAATAAAGTGTCCTTGATTACCTTATTCCAGGTAGTACCTAAATGGATTTTTCCACTACAGTATGGAGGCCCATCTAAAAAGGAATATTGTGGACCATTTGCTCTTAAGTCATTGGTTTTTGAGTAGATTTCTTCATCTTCCCAAAACTTTTGAACATCTGATTCTATTTTTTTAAAGTCATATGATTTTTCTGCCTCTTCTATTGGCATGTTAATTCTCCTAATAAAAATGATTTTTAAATTTTTAATTGAGTGAAATTGAATTAATTTCATTTAATTAAAACTTAATAAATTATAAATTATTATGATTTATATTTCTTTTTTTAAATGTAAATAAACTTTATTATTATTAGTATATTAAAAATTAATAATTATTATATAATTATAATATTATAGTGAAATTTAAAAATTGATATTAGATTGTTAAATTGATTTTAAAGTGTAAAAAATTGTTTTTAAAAGAAAATATTTATTAATATCAAAGTTCAATAGAAAATAAGATAAAAATGACAATTGATAATGCAAATAATGAATTTAATGATGATAAAAATTTTAAAATTTTATACAATAAAAATTCTAATGAAAAAATAGCTAAAATCAAAATAGCCAACAGTTTTTTTAAGAGATTTTTAGGATTGATGTTTAAGCCAAGATGTGACTATCCATTATTGTTTGAAATTCCTCAAAACATTAAGATTAAAGAAAGATCTTCCATTCATAGCCTATTCATGAGATTTGAATTGACATTGATCTTTATTGATGATGAGGATATGATTTATGAAATAGCTGATTTAAAGCCTTGGAAATATTATGTTCCTAAAAAACCAGCAAAATACATTATAGAATTTGATAAAAAAGAGTTTAAAAATTATGATTTAAAAATAGGTGAGGAGATAGAGTTAAAATAAAAATAAAAATAGTAAAAAATAGAAATGGGGTAATAATTAAAAATTAAATCAAAGATCTTCTTCTATCAAAGCATGTACTTTTTCTTTATATTCTTCAAAAGTAATTTCACCATTAAACAACTTTTGATCTAAATCATAAACGGCAGCATCATCAAAATCAAAATCTGGAGCATAGGTTACTTTTTTCTGATTCTTGTTTTTCATTTGGAAATTCTCCTAAATACCATATACTTATTTATATTCAAAATTGTCTAACAATTCTTGAGGAGTGGCGAATATTTCGATTCCTTCCATTTTTGATAGCTTTTGAGTGTTTTCAATATCCAAAGGCCTCATATGGAGAGGAATGATTTTACCTGTGGAAACAGCATCATAAGGGCAAATGTCCTTACAGGATCCGCAACCAATACATTTTAAGAGATCAATTTCTTCATGAGCTATAATTGCACCATTTGGACAAACAAGTGCTGCTTCACATTCATCACATTTATTGCATTTTGTCTTTTCAAGCTTTGATGGCAACACAGTATCAATATCGCCAAGCTCAATATCTACAGGAACCATAAGGGTTCTTACCCTTCCTTTTCCAGCTTGCGCTACAGCATTTGTAACAAGGGTGTCTGAAATTCCATAAACTATCTTGGAAACTGTATTTGCAGTTGTAGGAGAAACAATTAAAGCATCATATTTTCCCATTGAAAGCCTGCCTGTAATAGGAAAACTGAATTTTTGATTGGAATCGCTTGCGAGTTCATTGTATCTTCCACCGGTTACAGCAACCACTCTATCATAGAGCCCATACATTTTCAAGACTTCTTCTGAAGCCTGTGATAAGAATACGGTTACATCATGGTATTTCGCTACATCTTCCATAGCTTCTACACTTTCTCTAAGCAAGTGTCCTGCACCAGTAAAAGCCCATCCTATTTTCATAAAATATCTCCAAAAATAGATTTAAAATAAATGAAAAAATAAAAGTTAAGAGTAGTTACTCCCAACTAGTGAAAAAGTTTTGGTCAAGGTTTTGCAGCCCAAAGGGCTGGAAAAGCTTGTTAGATATGTTCAATGAATTTGTATCCTTCTTCTTCTTCGAAAGCGTAGTGAATGGTTCTGTACTGAGACATGAATTCAGTGACTTCATCCTTAATGTCTACTTTGTCACCTTCAGCAACTCTCCAGATGAATTCAGCTACTTCTTCCATTTCTTTTTCCTTCATTCCACGTCTGGTAATTTCCTGAGTACCGATTCTGATACCAGATGGGTCATCACTATCATTTACATTGTCACCTGGAATGAGGTTTTTGTTAAGGATAATGTTGTTTTGCTCTAATTCCTTAGCTAAGATGGTAGCTCTTTTGACATCCCTTACATCCATAGCCACTTGGTGAGATTCAGTGTATCCTAAGTCTTCACACATTACATTGAATCCTTGTTCTGCAAGTGCCCCTGCCAATGCTTTAGCGTTTTTGATGATTTGTTTAGCATAATCTTCACCAAACTCTAACATTTCAGCAGTAGCAATACCTAAACCAGCTAAATGATGCAAGTGGTGGTTACTTACTACACCTGGGAAAACAGCATTATCGATTAAGTCTTTATTTTCTTCCTGTGATAAGATAATTCCACCTTGAGGACCTGGGAAGGTTTTGTGGGTACTACCCATTAAAACTTCAGCTCCTTCCTTTAAAGGATCTTGGAATTGTTTACCTGCAATTAAACCAAGTACGTGAGCACCATCGTACATAATGGTTGCGCCAACTTCCTGTGCTGCATCAACAACTTCAGATACAGGGTGTGGGAATAGGAATAAGCTTCCTCCAAAGAGGATGATTTTTGGTTTTTCAGCCAAAATCATCTTATTCAATGCATCAACATCAATATTCATTACTTCTGGGTTGAAAGGATGTTCTAAAGTTTTCAATCCTCTGATACCTGCTGCACTTACATTTGCATGGCTAATGTGTCCTCCGTAAGGAATGTTCATAGCAATCATCTTATCTCCAGCTTTTGCAAAACCGAAGAAAGCAGCGAGGTTTGCAGTTACACCAGATACTGGCTGAACATTTGCATAAGTACAGTCATAAACTTTACAGGATAATTGTTTGGTAATATCTTCAATTTGGTCAATGTAGGTACAGCCTTGGTATAATCTTTCATATGCTTGTCCTTCAGCATATCTGTGAGCCAAATCTGAAACCATTGCGGTTGTAACAGCATTACTAGTGGTATTTTCACTTGCAATGAGGTTTACGCTATCTCTCATCCAGTCATTATGAACTCTCATCAGTTCATTGATCTTATTCACGTCTTCTTCATATTGATACATACTCATAACACCTATATTATCTTAAAATTATTATTAAATATTTAATTAATTTTTATTATTAATAGCAAAATAAAAAATTTCAAAAGTTTATAAAAATCAGACATAAACAAAAAATAAATCTAAAAGATATAATATTATAAAATTCTTATTAATATATAATATAATTTTTTAATTAAATAAAACTTTTTATTATATGTATAATATTAAATTATTATTTTTTAGTTTTTTTAAAAAATTAGAAAATTTAAAAAATTAGAAAAATGATCTCAAGAATAAAGAATAAAAAAGTTAAAAAATATACGAACAATTAAAAATTGTTTAAAAAAAAAGAAAAAGAAAAAGAGAATAAATCTCTTAATCTATTTTGCAACATCTTCGAGAGCTGCTGCAATTTGTGCCATAATTTGTTCGGTTTTGAAGTGGTTTTGGTTCATAGCACCAGATGGACATGCACCTACACAG
>JAFRCZ010000110.1 GCA_017404125.1 Methanobrevibacter sp. | reverse complement strand
TCACCATCTGCTGCTGCGTTTAAGTTAGCAATAGTGTCTGGAACATCTCCATCGTGTAAAAGTTTGAACCAAATTTTTGCATGTTCTTTTTCGTTTTTGGAAGTTTCCATAAAGATGTCGTGGATTTGTACGTATCCTTCTTTTTTAGCTTTACTTGCGAAATATTGGTATTTAGCATGAGCTTGAGACTCACCAGCGAAAGCTGCTGCTAAGTTAGCTTCGGTTTTAGTACCTTTTAAATCTGCCATTATAATCACCTAAATTATTTTTAACACATGTGTTAATTCTTAAAATTAAGAATTTGGTTAGTAGTTTAAACTACTTAAAACTATTTTAGTTTTGAATGTTAATAAATATTTCTAAATTTTTTTATATAATAAAAAAGTGAAAAATAGTGATGATTAAATTCTGATGATTTCGCGAGTAGTGACAATCATGTTTAATCTCTTGTCATGGCTTTCCATTGGAACATAATCAACTAATTGAAATGGATGAATAGTGGTGACTAAAAGAGTGTTTTCATCTATAAGGCCCTTATTAAAAAGGTCTTCTATTTCCCTATCCGCAAATCCTTTTCCTTTTCCGATTCTATTTCCAAGTCTGTCTACACCAACAGATCCTTCCACTACCATATCAATAGCTATGTCTAATGAATCATCTGAAGAGGATGTTTCACCAAAATCAAAAAACTTAGAGCAATGATCAAAAGCGCCTTCTTTAGTTGATGCTTCACTTTCTCTCCCATTCAACTTATTTCCTTCAAGGAACAAATAGCCATGTTCAAGATTAGGGCTTGCCATAATAAGGTTTTTATTGTCTTTTAAAGCAAGGTATCTGACTGAAATTTGGGCAGAATCTGGGCTGCAAAAAATAGTCTTTGAATTTTTCCATTCTTTAGTGGTAGCCAGCAATTCAGCAGCAATATCAGATCCTTTAAAATCAGGACTCGTGCCATCATCCCCATTAGGTCTAAGAGACTGGCCTTCATTAAACAATTTATCAGAAATTGATTTTCTAAGGGATTCTTTTTCTTGCTTTAAAGTCATATTATCAAAAGTAGTAAATAATAATTTATTCCAATAAATTTTTCACACCATTATTCAAATACTAAAGTCTTATACATCATCAAGAACCCATCTTTATCTGGATTGTCCTCTCCAAATCCAAAGAAATTGAAGCTGAACGCATCTCTTTCATTGATAGTTGATAAGGAATGAGTGTTCAAAGGAGGTTCATGGCTTGTATCCCTTGCAATCAATTCATGGGTTTCCTTGTTTCCAATAATGGTTAAATGAGAATCTTCAACTATCAAGCTATCTTTCCTTGGAATGTCTTCAATAGCGCTTTTAAGATATTCCATTGACAATCCTTCCTCAGGATACTTGAATACCATAACCCTGCTGAATTTGCTGTCACAGTCAAGCACAGCTATGCAATTTTCAATATCTTCTGCTTCTATCAATTTCCAATTATTCGGATACTTAAAGCTTAATTCTTCATTTTGAAATAAATTGGACATATAAAACTCCTTAAAATAGATAATAATTTAATAAAAAAAGTGATTGGTAAAAAAAATAAAAAAATAAAAAGAATCGAATAAAATAATTATTCGAATTCAATGGAATCCATAATAGCTAAATAGTCATTGTAAGCATATGGGAATTCCTTAAAGTGCATCAATTCAAATACATACATGTTTCCATCATTGATCAATGCAGAAGTGTTGTTTTCCAAAGTTTTACCACCTTCTTCAGCACTGGTAATGATATTGTAAACTGGCATGCCATTAAGGTTTAAGATTCTGGATTCAACAATATTCCATCCTTGCTTTTCGAAATTTTCCTTAAACGGTTCCTCAAGCTGTGCAACCGCTTCAGCTTCACCAGCATCATTCTTATATACTGTAATTGTAGATGGGTTTCCTTCTACAACTTTAACTAAAGCTTTAATACAATTTGGAGCGACCATTTCTTTGTTTTGCTCTCTCCAATTACTTAAGTATCTGAATTTGATACCTTCTTCATCAAATTGGACTTCTTCCATAGATTCACCTCTAATAAACCCAATAAACTATATAATTATGAAAAATCTTTGATTAAATAAACTAAATGAATTAAAGAACTGCTAATTTTTCATTTAACTTGATTGGAACAATCACCTATTCTCCACTTTCAAGCAAATAGTCATCAGGAATCAATTCCTCTAACTGGGTATAAGCCTTGCTGGAAATGGCTGACTTATGAATTTCAGGTTCCCTTACAATAGTCAAGCCTCTGATTCTTCTTATAATGCCAGTTTCCCCTAATTCCTTATTTATTTCATTGATGGTAGCAGTGAGTGTCTTATTGACAACTTCATCAAGCATGTTCTTGTTTGTTCTTAAGATTATCTCAAATATTTCCTTATGCTTTTCTTCTCTTGCACGAAGTCTTGACAATTCTCCAGCATCAAAGCTCATTTTTGTCTTTAAGACATTCATGTCTTGCAATAATTCGATTCTTTCCTCATTTGATTCGTTTAAATCCTTATTCAATTGTTTGATTTCTTCATTTAAACCATCAATATCCCCGTTTAGCTTTTTGACTTCATCAATAAGGGAATTGGATTCAGAATCTGTTAAAACACTGCTGTTTATATAATTTGCCTTTTCAAGCTGAGATAATTTAGTGGTAAGTTCCAAATTAATGTTCTCCAATTCTTCCACTTTAGAGAAAAGGATCTTTTCTTTAGACTTAGCTTCCTTGAGATCATACTCTAACTTCACAACAGCTTCGTCATCTGGGACTACTTCCAAAGTGGAAACTTCAATTTCAGAAGATGTCTTCAATTCCTCATATTCCTCAGGAGTCAAGATGACAAAATCTCCCTCTTCAAGATTATGTTTTTTCACATCTTCCTTTCCAATTGTGAGACTAATATTACCTCTTGATTTATTAATTTTCCCAGTCTTAATAATCATATTTAATATTATGTTTTATGCCTTTATAAACCTTATTATTAAATTATAAAAAACTATATTAAAATTAAAGCAATTTAACAATAAAAATGAAAAAATAAAAAGAAATTTGTAAAAAATAGCTAAAAATAAATAAATGTAAATTATTTACATGAATATAACATGTAATTTCATGCCATGAATTCATGTAATGAAAAGTATAAAAAAAATAAGTGAAATAGATGATAATGAAATAGGTAAAAAATAGCTAAAAATTATTAAAAAAAATAGTGAAAAAATATTAAAAATTAAGAAAATAAAAAATGAAAAAAAT
>JAFRCZ010000109.1 GCA_017404125.1 Methanobrevibacter sp. | reverse complement strand
TTTTATTTTTTTAATATCATAGTTGTAATTTTAATTTTTATTAATTTATTTTATTTTTAAGTTTAGGTAATTTTTATGAACGAAAAACCAATTTCTCATGATGAAATTTTTAATGAATTAGATAAATTTCAAGCAATGGACTGCAAATACTCTGATGGCAGAATTTTAGGGTCTATGTGTACAGAAGCCCATCCTATTGCAAAGGAAGCTTTTTTTAAATTTATAGATTCAAATTTAGGAGATCCTGGTCTTTTTAAAGGAACTAAATTATTGGAAGATAAAGTTTTGCAAATGATTGGTTCTTTCTTATCCATTGAAAACCCAGTAGGCCATATGGTTACTGGAGGTACCGAAGCAAACATTATGGCAATAAGGGCCGCTAGAAATATTGCAAGGGATAATAAGGGAATCAAAAAAGGAGAATTTATCGTTCCTAAATCTGCTCACTTTTCATTTAAAAAAGCTGCAGATATGCTTGATTTGAAGTTGATTCGTGTAGACTTGGATGAAAATTATCGCATAAACCCTAAATGTGTAGAAGAAAACATTAATGAAAATACTGTAGCGATTGTCGGCATTGCAGGGACAACTGAACTTGGAATGATTGACCCTATTGAGGATTTATCTAAAATAGCTATTCAAAATGACATCCACTTGCATGTTGATGCAGCATTTGGTGGGTTTTCAATTCCTTTCTTAAAAGAAAAGGGTTACGACTTGCCAAACTTTGACTTCTCACTTGAGGGCGTTAAATCAATTACTGTAGACCCTCATAAAATGGGGCTTTCACCAATTCCTTCAGGAGGAATATTGTTTAGAGACCAGTCCTATTTGGATGCAATGTCTGTTGATTCCCCATATTTGACTATAAAGAACCAATCCACCATTGTCGGCACTCGTTTAGGCGCTTCAGCAGCTGCAACATATGCAGTCATGAGCTATTTAGGAAAGGAAGGTTATGCAAACAATGCTTTAAATGCTTTAGAGAAAACTCACTTTTTAGCAGAAAATCTTAAAAAATTAGGTTATGAATTGGTTGTTGAGCCTAAATTGAATATAGTTGCTTTTAATCACCAATATTTGGAAACTTTTGAATTGGCTCAATTGCTTGAAGAGAGAAATTGGAAAATATCCTGTTCCTCTTATCCTAAAGCCATTAGGGTTATTTTAATGAATCATATTAAAAAAGAACATTTAATTGAACTTTTAAATGACTTAGATGAAATCAATAAGTCTGTTTAAGCTCTTTATTCATTATTATTCTTTTTTTAATTATTTCTTTCTAACTTTTTTATTATTTTTCATATTCTTTTTTTCAAATTCTATTTTTTTATTTTATATTTCTTCAGGCATTGTTTTTTCATTTTTTACTATTTTTAAATGCTTATTTTCTTTTACTTAAAATAGAAAAGTATTTTAATAAGCACATTCAATAAAATAAATGAAAGATTAAAAGAGGTGATAATATGAAAAGATCTGTTTTAATTTTAGGTATTGTTGCAGCAATACTTATTGTAGGTGGTGCATTTGCATTCATTTTTATGGATAATATTGCTAATATTGCTGATGGCGATGACTCTGGCACTTTTCATAAAATAGCTGACAAAGTTGATAATGCTACTTCATCTGACAGTTCAAGTTCTGATGGAGACAGTGATATTGTAAGTGAAGTCGTAAAATTTAATTATCAAAATGGTGAGGGTTATTACCGGGAAGTCACTTACAAAGATGGTGGATTCCGCCAATTTGATAATGTAACTGGTGAACTTATAGGTTCATCATATGATGAAGACCAAGAAAAACTTGGTAACATTGATGGTAATTTAGAATAATTCATTTATTCTAAATTTTTTTATTTTTATTTTTAATTCTTATATTTATAATCATAAAATTCTTAAAATTTTTATATTTTTTCTAATTTCTCACTATTCTTTTATTTTTTACTTCATTGATATACCATCATTAATATTTTTTATGATTTAATTTGATATGGTTTAATTATATTAAATATGTGGTTAATAATATCATTATTTTTCATAAATATATATAATTTAAT
>JAFRCZ010000108.1 GCA_017404125.1 Methanobrevibacter sp. | reverse complement strand
ATATTGTCTTGGTGATGGTCTAGTCAAGTCTGTTGATGAGATTCAAAGCATTGAAATTGAGGATAAAAAGGTCATTATCAAAACTGTCCATTTTCACACTCCAGAAATTGACCTTGAAAATGAAGATTTGGTTCAGGAAAAGGTAGGTGGAGCTAAACATGCCTGTGCTTGCAGACTTTTGGAATATCAAGGTGTTATGTCTGATAGTGCAGGAGGATGGAGAAGCGAACTTAAAACAATTGAACCTATAGAATCTGATTTGGTTGTAAATGCAACAGAGATAATAGAAAACATGAAAAGGCTTACTGCTAAGGCAGAAATTTGGCAAGAGACAGGTAGTGTTCATGTTGCACAATTGGTTTATGGAGACCAGTTCATTACCCGTGAAGACGTTAGCCGTCATGTGGCAGTTGATAAGGTAATTGGTGCAGCAGCTAAAGCCGGCTTTGACTTATCCAAATGCTATGTATGCTATAGTGGAAGAATGCCTGCAGACATGCTTATAAAAGTTGTTAGGGTAGGTATCCCTATATTGGTTTCCAATGCTGCTCCTGCAGGATCAGGTTATGACATTGCAGAAAAGGGAAATATCACTATGGTCGGATTTGTACGTGGCGATAGATTCAACCTTTATACTGCAACAGAAAGAATCAATTTGGACAAGTGATTCTTTTTATATTTTTTTAATTAGTTATATAACTATTGTTATAATTTTAAATATTTTAAAATTTTTAAAATTTTTAATAAATAACATTTAATTTTTTAATTTTCATTTAATTCAATTAAAAAGTGATTATATGTCAAGTGAAAATCAAAATAAGGTTTATAATCTTCTTATAAGCAAAGGAATTGATTCCTATAAGGAATATGAATTCTATAAGGAAAGAATAAACAGTCAAAATGAGTTTCAATGGAATGAATACAATACTGAGGACAATGAGTTGAATGATGATTTATTTGAAAAAATAGATGTGATTGTGTTATTGTATGGTCTTTATCACCAAAACAAGGAAATATGTGATGAACTGATTGACAAATCAAAAGAGTATGGCATTCCTTTGCTTTTTATTCGTTCTTTTGGAGTGGAATATGTGATAGAAGAAATAGTGGAAAAAGCAGATGCTGTCGTTGGGTGGAATCCACATTGCATCATAGATGCAATTCAAAGCTTGGTAAATGGTGAAGAAGAGTGGATCAAGCCATGTGACATTGAAGAGGAATCCTAAATTCCCCAATTCTTCTTTTTTAAAATTAGATTTATTTTCTAAACTTCTCTAGATAGATATTGATTAAGATTACAATGATTGCAAGTATTCCTAATCCTAAAATGATTGGATTGACAACACCAACATAAAAGGTCAATATGATAGCTAATATCAATGCAACAATAAGAATGATTAATCCTCTATTTTTTTGAAAATCCATATTTTCACCTATTTGATAAGTTTATATTTAAATAATTTTAATATTAATAATTTAATATTTTAATAATTTAATATTTTAATAATTTTAACTTTAATAATTTACTATTTTAATAATTCAATTGAAAAATAATAAAAATTAATTAATTGTTTCTTCTTTCCCTAATCAACCTTAAGAACTCCTTGGAATTTTCAACCTCTTTCATTTCCCATGATTTGATTACTGGAATTCCATCAATTGAATCCTTGATTCTATCATCTTTAAGCACAAAGAATGGATCTGAAGAGGTTACAAGAGAAAGATCCTTTAAGCTGATTGCCATTTTCTTCAAAGTTTTAGTGTTTTGCTCATCCTGAACATTTAAATTAGCAATCAATGGCTTTTGCTCTTTCTTCCTAGTAGCTATTTCAGCTTTGGCAAGCGCATCAAATGGGCTTTTATTGGTTGAAACCACTCCGAAACCTAATTTTGCCAAGTTCTGAGCATTGGTTCCTTGAGTCTGATTTAAGCTGCTTGTATCTGCCTTTAGCTTGATGTCTTCATGATAAGGTTCAAAAAGGTCAATGTCGAGTGTGATCTTTGTATTCAAGATCTCTTCAAGGAGCATTGCAGTTTCAGTATTTGCCCTAACCATGCCGTTTTCATACTTGTACATGGTAGCTCTTGAAACATGTGCCAAATCAGCCAAATCCTTCAAGGATAGGTTGTATTCTTCTCTGTATTCCTTTAAGACATTTCCATTGATTTGAACATAATATCCTCCACGGTCTGCAAGGATTTCTGGATATTCGTCATAAACGATCATGTTCTTAAGGGTTTCAAGGCCAATTGCAGGAAGGCCGTGTCTTTCATATACAACATCTTCTTCCAATATGTGGTTTTTGGATTTGACCCCAACAATAATAGGACTAGCCAAGAAAACATTAGAGATTTGTCTAATTTCTTCTACATGAGCTTCATTGATGGTATCAATATTTACGAGGACTTTTAAAAGTAGAATAAGCAGTTTCTTACGAGCAACTATATCAAAGCAGCTTTGGTCGTAAATGTTGGATGTTTCAAAGCCCTCCTTGTTTAGCAGTTGATAAACTTCTCGTATTAGTTGATTCCTATTTGTTATTGCCATAGGTTTGCCTCGTATAAATTCAATGTTTTCGATAGTATTATGTATTTTAAGATAATTTTTATTAATTAGTTTTAATAAATTTTAATAATATTATTATCTTTTAAGATTAATATAAAATTGACTATTTAATTTTCTAGATTTTTGATTATTAATAGTTAATCTTTAATCGCTTAACTAAATTTTAATTAACATAGCGGACTTTCAGTGATTTATATGGATTATTTTTATATTGGGATCGATGATACAGACTCTCCAGATGGAATGTGCACAACATTTCTTGCATCAGCTATCCTGAATGAATTCAGGAACAACAATATTGAGATTATTGGTCATCCAAGATTGATTCGTCTAAACCCTTTTGCAAGATTCAAGACAAGGGGAAATGGAGGAGTGTCATTTAAATTGGATATTAATCAAAACATTGGGCTTGCAAAAGAGATAGTGCTTAAATATGTATCTGAACTATCCATGTTTGATTGTGACAATACCAATCCAGGAGTTGTTTTCTATCAAGGTGAAATCACTGAAGAGATGATTGATTATGCATTTAAGGCAATCTATTCAATTATCACCATTGAAGATGCAGAGGAATTTGCAAACCGTATAGGTGCTGAAATTCACAAGTTCAAGAAGGGAAGAGGAATAATCGGTTCAATCGCAGCTATTTCATGTCCTCTTGAAGACTATACCTATGAGCTATTGGCATAT
>JAFRCZ010000107.1 GCA_017404125.1 Methanobrevibacter sp. | reverse complement strand
TTCCTCTGCATATGCTAAAACCTCTTCGTCTTTACTTATTATTATGATTTGATCTACAATAGGCTTTAATGTGATTGCAATATCTTTTAACATTGCCTTTAAAAGATTTTTTCTCTCGTCAGGTGATAAAAAAGGAGATAATCTTGTTTTAGCATTTGCAAATTGATTTACTGGAATTATTGCATAAATCTTGTCCATTTCCATTCCTCTTCTTAAAATTCCATTAATTATTTTTTTTATTATTAATTTTAATTAATATGTTTTTGCCATTAAAGCAAGGTGTTTAGCTGGTTTTCCACAATGTGGACAGACCTTATCGGTTTCAATATCCTCTTCATTGATACCAAGAATGTCTACACCAGTTTCCTCTTCAATGGATTTTCCGCATTCTTCATCTCCACACCAGTAGAATTTAACAACTTTTCCTTCATCAACAATATCTGAAACATTGTCAAGGCTGTCTAATGTAACTAATTTTTCTTCCTGTTTAGCCCAAGAATTAGCTTTCATGCTTTCTTCAACTTCAGCAAGGAGATCTGCAACCTTTTCTGCAATATTGTCTTCCAAGCTGATTTCAATCTTTTCACCAGTATCTCTTCTTCCAATAATGGCCACATTGTTATTTAAGTCTCTTGGACCTAATTCGAATCTAAGTGGAGTTCCTTTCAATTCCCAATCGAAGAATTTTTTACCGGGTCTGATGTCTCTGGTATCCATTTGCACTCTAATGCCTTTAGTTTCAAGGGAATCTTTAATCTCATTACATTTAGTCATCACTTCCTCTCCACCATCCTTGAAGATGATTGGGATTATTGTGATTTGCTTTGGAGAAATTTCAGGAGGCAATTGGAGACCTTTTTCATCTCCATGAGCTGCAATAGCTGCTGCAATTACCCTGTCAGATATTCCATAACATGTTTGATAAGCATATTCATGATTTCCTTCCTTGTTTTCAAAGGTAATCTCAAAGGTTTTTGCAAATGTTTGGCCTAAATTGTGAACAGTGCCTATTTGCAAAGTTTTTCCATCAGGCATGATTGTATCGAATGCCATGGTGTATTCAGCACCAGGGAACTTGTCCCAGACTGGCCTTTTGCTGATTAAATAAGCGATTCCAAGACCATCAAAGAACTTTTTATATAGTTCAATACCGGTTTCAACCTGCTGCGCAGCTTCTTCAGCGCTCGCATGTACTGTGTGAGCTTCTGCAAAGGTAGTTATTTCTCTAACCCTTATGAGAGGTCTTGTATGTTTGGTTTCATATCTGAAGGTATTTACAACTTGGTATTGCTTTATAGGAAGATCAATGTGGGACCTTACCCATAATGAAAACATAGGATACATTGCAGTTTCACTGGTAGGTCTGATAGCAAGCTTTTCGTTTAATTCTGTCTGACCTCCATGGGTAACCCAATATACCTCATCTTCAAATCCCTTTACATGAATGCCTTCTTTTGCAAGTTCTGTTTCTGGAATAAGTAAAGGGAATAGGGTTTCGTCATGTTCATTATCCATCAAATCTCTAAATATGTTTAAAGTTGCTCTTCTGATTTGAAATCCATAAGGAAGCCATACAGCCATTCCCTTGATAGGATATCTTGAATCGGTTATTTCTGCCTTTT
>JAFRCZ010000106.1 GCA_017404125.1 Methanobrevibacter sp. | reverse complement strand
TGTTTGGTAAAGATAAAAAAGAAGAATATCATGAAAAGGTATTATACGAGACACAGCCTAATATTTTTGTCTATTCAAAAGGAATATTAGTTGCTATGTTTGTGCTCGGATTTTTATTTTTCTTGTATTCTGCTGGAATTCAATATATTGGGAATATGAACATTTATTTGATTGAATCAACTAAAACTCCATTGACAACCTATTTTGAAGTTGATGTATTTGTTTTAATCATGATTGTAATATTATATATCATATTAAAGCTTTTAATCTGGACTTCAATCAAATACACTATCACTGAAAGCAGAGTAATCGTTGAAAAGGGCATATTACTCCAAAAGAAAAACTATATGCCTTTCAATACTATTCAGGATGTTAGTCGTTCCCAAAGTATTTTTGGCAAAATATTTTCAGTAGGTACAATCACTTTATACAGTGCTTTTGATGGAAAGGATATGGAATTGAAAGATGTTTCTAGTCCAAAAAAGATTGAAGACATCATATTTGAAAATATGAGAGGAACTCATTTAAGATATCGAAATGTTTATGATGATGATTTCAATCCAATAAGGCCAAATCAGGAACCAGGTCATTATAGGCGTATGGAAGACTTGGATGATTTGGAATTGGTTGATGCTAAAGAGCGCAAAAGACAACTTAGAGATATAAAACGCAAAGCAAGGAATTCTAGAAACAATCCAAATTATAACTCTAATTATAATTCCAATTACAATTCTGGCTATGATTATGGTTCAAATGATAGCTATTATGAAGATTATGATGCCTATGACAATTATCCAAGGGATATGGATTATAGGGGCAATAGGGCTCCTAGAGGCAGTTACAATAATCAATATGGTTCTAGAAGAAGACCTGATTCACATCATCATCAGTATTCAGGAGCTATTAAAGACTCTTATTCAAGAAATCCTGACAAGTATTTTGCAAATAACTATGAGGAATTCCATCAAAACAATTTGGATGCTCAAAGGGATTATGATGATTATATCCATGGAAGAAATCAATATGCTGATGATATGGGAGAGTCTCCTAAGGTTGAAAAGAAATCCAGACTTTCAAAATTAAATCCATTTTCAAGCGATAAGAACGATAATGATGTTTATGAGGATATCTCTGATGCTGAGTTTGACACTACCATAAATCAAGCTATGGAAGATATGGGAGACAATATCAAATTCAAGCCATCCAATGATAATCGATTTAGAGACAGTCCTAATCAACATGGCTCTAGCGGATATGATAGAAGCTATGATGATGGGCATTACGATGGCTACGATGACAGATATTATGATGACTATGAGAATAGGTATTATAATTCTGGAAGATATCATGATTCCAGACCTTCAAGAGAAAATTATAATTCTCACAATCATTATGATAATCACTATGACACATATAATCAAAGGGATTATAGGCAAAATGAGAATTATGGAAAACAGAATAGGAGAAATCAAAATTACGGCTCCAACCGCCAACATTATGATGCAAATCATACCAGAGCATATTCCGGTGATGGTGATATAGATTATAAATATATGAGTCCTAGAGAATCTAGAAAAAGGGCTCAGCACAGTTCTGCTTTTCATTATGATGATCATTATGATGATTATAGTCACTATAGGGAGGAATATGCGGAAGATTCTGATGGAAAAGATAAGAAAAATAAAACTTCTGATGACCTCTTTGAAAAGCATTCAAGAAAATTCAGAAGATAATCTTTTATTATCTTTCTTTGCCCATTGATTTTTTAATTTATTTTTAAATTTTTCATTTTAGGTTTTTAACTAAACTCTTTTATTTTAATTATGCAGGCTAAATTATGAGTTTTGATGTAGATGTTACTATCATTGGAGCAGGCCCTATAGGTTCCACTTTGGCATATGAACTGGCTAAAGAAGACATTAAGGTTGC
>JAFRCZ010000105.1 GCA_017404125.1 Methanobrevibacter sp. | reverse complement strand
TTGCACTTGCTCCACCTCTACGGCAGCTTACGATAGAAGCTCCAGGTTTGAATTTAAAGTTAGCACTTGCAGCATAGAAAACCCTATCAAGTATAGCGCATAATGCACCATTAGGTCCAGCGTAATAAACCGGAGAACCTATAATCACCCCATCAGATTCTATTAGCTTATCAATTATTTCATTTGCCGGATCATCGTCAAATGCACATTTTCCATTGTTATGACCACATTTAAGACAAGCTATGCAACCTCTAACAGGCTTATTGCCAATCCAGAATATTTCACTGTCTATCCCATCTTCTTTTAATTGATTCTTGATTTCAGTTAGTGCAGTGAATGTACAGCCTTCCTTATGTGGACTTCCATTAATCAGTAAAACTTTCACCATATCTCTCCAAAACTATTGATTCATAAAATATTTGTAAATCCATTTAATAATTTTTTAAAAAAAAATCATTATCATTATTATTTTTAAACTTATTATTTTAATAATTTTAGGAAACAATTATAAAAAAATGAGTGCGAAATAATAAAAAAAATAAAAAAATGCATTAAAATAAGAAAATAAAGTCAAAAAATAAACAAAAATAGATAATAAAAAAAATAAAAAGAAAGAAGAAACCATATTCTACTATCAAAAGTAGAGATATAGTTTTTCTTAAAGATGATTTAATTCTTTAAAATACAAAATATCATCACAAATAACATCAAGCAAGTCCTTATCGTGACTTACAGCCAAAATACCAATATCATTAGCTCTGCAATGCTTAATAAGTGCTTCCCATATCTGCACTTGAGTAACAGCATCAAGCATGGTACTTATTTCATCTGCAATGATGAATTTTGTTTGTGGATTCAATGCTCTCAATATACTGAAACGTTGCAATTCTCCACCAGAAAGTTCACTTGGCCAACGAGTTAGCCAATTGTCCTTTAAACCAAAAGTGTCTTTTAGATCTTGTGGAGGAATCCATGATTCTCGCAATACCTTTTCCATCTTCCATTTAGGATTCATTGTCTTTTCAGGATGTTGGAAAATCAATTGCACAGGGTCAAAACCGTTTCTAGAAATTTCTTTTCCATCAATTGTCACATCCCCAGTAAAATTGGTAATGTAACCTGCCATGATTTTACATAATGTACTTTTACCACTTCCACTATCTCCTATCAATCCAATTATCTGATTACTTTCAAGAGATAATGAAATATCCTTCAAGATAGGTCTTTTTTTATTATATGAAAAAGAAATGTTTTCTGCTTTAAGCTTCATCATTGATCTCCTCCTCATTATTATCTTCCTCAGAAACAACATCCTCAGAACCAGTTTCCTCAGAAACAACCTCTTCAGAAACAACATCCTCAGAACCAGTTTCCTCAGAAACAACCTCTTCAGAACCAGTTTCCTTAAAATTGAAACATCTAATCATAATGCCATCATGTTCAATAAGTTCAGGTTTATTATTTTGACATTTGTCCAAGCGTATTGGACAATTTTCATAATATGGACATCCCGGAACATCTTCCAATGGTTGAACACCTTCAGTTAATTTAAAACCGTTTTTAGGCAATGCATCAACTAAAGCTTTAGTATATGGATGCAATAGATTTTCTGAATTTAAGAAGTTCTCCACCTTATTGATTTCAATCACATAACCTGAATAGAATATTGCAATCCTATCTGCAGTCCTTAATGCTACATCGATTTCGTGAGTAATCAATAAAACACCTTTTCCATGTTCCTTTAAACTTCTAATGTCTTGTATTGTCTCTTCAACACTTTTGGCATCAAGACCTGGAGTTGGCTCGTCAGCAATCAATAAGTCAGGATCATTTAACAATGCTGTGGACAGCAATACTTTCCTTGCCATTCCACCAGACAATTCAAATGGATATAAATCATCTACACTTTCATCCAATCCATATTTGGCAAAAACTTCTCTCTGCCTTTTCTCTTTCTCTTTGCGCTCATTGTCATCCTTACATTCACCGACAGCCTGTTGGGACACTTTCATAAGAGGATCAAGGAAATTTACAGATTGAGGTATAAGACAGATTTCCTTACCTCTTATTTTTTCTTTCTTTTCCTGATCTAAAATTTGTCCCTTGAAATTAACATCTCCAGTAACATGTGCGTTATAAGGCAAAATACCTAAGATTGTGTGAGCTAAAAGACTTTTACCGGAACCACTTGAACCCAATACTGCAACGATTTCACTTTCATCAATATCGATTGACAAATCGGATATTACCTTCAGATCGTGCCTGTTCAATCCTTGAACATACTGTGTAAAGGATATTGATAAATTATTTACTTCCAATAATTTTCCCATAATATCACCTAATCTAGTTATTTGCCTCTCCAGGGTCAAGTAAGCGTTTTAAATTGTGTCCAATGATATCAAACAGCAATACGACGATTAACAATGCAAGACCTGGGAAGAACGCTAACCACCAAGCACCCATTGCAAGGTATGACATTGATTCAGACAATATGATACCAATTGCAGGTTCGTGTGGAGATAAACCGAATCCCAAGAATGTTACACTTGCCTCGTGCATAATTGCGTGTGGGAATACAAGAAGGGTTCCTACAAATATTTGAGACAATACCAAAGGAAGAATATGCTCTTTTGCAATCCATAATTTGCTTCTACCTAACTTATTTGACAAAGCCACATATTCAGATGTATTGATTTGCAATACTTCAGCCCTAAGCACTCTGGTAAGGTTTACCCAGTGTGAAAATGCTACAGCCATAATTACACCGAAAGCCCCTTTACCTAAAGCAATGGAAATCATCATAATCAATAGGATATGAGGTATGGATGCGAATAAATCGATTAACCAGGATACAAATGCATCGAACCATTTGTTGACACTTGCAAGAAATGCTAATAAGGTAGCGATAATACTGGAAATTACTGATGCACCTATACCGATAACAATACTCAAGCTTAAACCTTTTATTGTACGAGTGAACATGTCACGACCCATCCAATCAGTACCAAAAGGATGTGACAATGAAGGGGCTTGCATCTTAATTGCAAAATCGGTAGGTAAATTAGCATCAATCATCCATCCTGAAATGAAAACAACCAATAAGACCAATCCAGTAAGACCAATAGTGAGAAGTGTCTTTTGCCTTAAGTTCAATGAACTGAACAATCCTTTATTATACCATGGCATTTCACTCATCATCTTCACCTCTTAACCTTGGGTCTACATATTTATAAATCATATCTGCAATGAGGTTTCCAACAAATACAAATATTGTACTTATGATTACAATACCCAATAATAATGGAACATCTGATCTCAAACCTGCAGCTACAGTTGCCTGACCAATACCTGGATATGCAAATACCTGTTCTACAAGAATTGTACCACCAAACAATTCATTGAATGACATGAATTGAATTGTAATTGCTGGAAGCAATATGTTTCTTATTCCATGATTTTTGATAATTCCCCAGAAACTTTCACCTCTGGCTTGTGCAAATAGGAAATAATCACTTTTCTTAATGCTAATAAGCTTGTCTCTGGTATACATTGTCAAAGAGGCAATACCTACAATACTCAAGGTTACTGCAGGCAATATCAACCTATACAGCCATTGCCAGAATGTTACAGTATCAGACAATTGCCCAATAGGCACAGAAAGACCAATTGGGAACCATCCAAGGTACACTGAAAATACCATCAACAATACTAAACCTATCCAAAAGGTTGGAGAGGACTGAAGAATGTAACTATAGGTTTTAATGGCTTTATCTATCCATGTACCTTCCTTTGCACCAGCAAGTACACCTAATCCAAAACCTATGATTCCTGAAAGTATCCATGAAGTTGCCATAAGAGTTAATGATGCTGTGAACTTTTGCACAATTACATCAGTTACAGGAACTCTATAAATTAAGGAAAAGCCCATACTTCCACTTGCTAAAGTTGAAAGCCAACCTAAAACTTTTTCACCTAAAGATAAATTGGTTCCCCAATATTCTCCCATAATGGCCAATTGTTCTTGACTAACAATTCTCTGACCGAGATAAGCCCTTACAGGATCAATAGGGGATAATTGTATCATTATAAAACT
>JAFRCZ010000104.1 GCA_017404125.1 Methanobrevibacter sp. | reverse complement strand
AAATAAGATCCCTATAAGGATTGGAGTAAATGCTGGATCTCTAGAAAAAGAATTTTTAGACAAATTTGGAAAGCCATGTAGTGATGCGATGATAGAAAGTGCAAAAAGACATGTAAAAATTTTGGAGGACTTAGATTTTTATGATATAGCAATTTCTCTAAAAGCTTCAAATTTAGACATGTGTATAGAAGCTTATGAAAAGGCGGCAGATACATTCAATTATCCTTTACATCTTGGAATTACTGAAGCCCGGAACTGCATTTTCAGGTACTATAAAATCAAGTATAGGACTAGGAATACTTTTAAGAGAAGGAATAGGAGATACCATAAGAGTTTCTCTTTCAGATGATCCAAAGGCAGAAGTTCCAGTTTGTAAAGAAATATTGAAGGATTGCAACTTATTCAAAGCAAGTCCAAGACTCGTAGCATGTCCTACATGTGGAAGAATTCAATATGACATGATTCCTATTGCAAAAGAAATAGAAGAATTTTTGCAAGGACTTGATAAAGACATAACAGGTGCAATTATGGGATGTGCTGTAAATGGACCTGGAGAAGCAAGAGAAGCAGATATAGGTATAGCTCGGAGGAAATGGAGAAGCACTTCTTTTCAAAAAAGGAGAAATTGTAAGAAAAATTAAAGAAGAAAATATTGTAATTAAAAATAGAAAAAATCTAAAGAAAAAAATAGAAAAATAGAAAAAACAGAAAATAGATCTATTCTTGAATAGAAATAAATGCTATTTTTCCGCCTTTAATAACTTTTAAGCCTTCACCATCATCTAACACTAAGTTTAAAAAGTTATCAATGGTAATAATTTTTCCTTCTACTTCTTCCCAGTTTTTTAAACCAATAAGAACATCTTTGCCTTTAAATCTAGCAAATTGTTTATTTACTTGGAAATTGTCACTCATTATATTGCCTCATGAAATTATAAAATAAAATTAAATTTTAACATTAATAATACTAAGTAATACTATTATTTATCTTTAATCCATTATAAAGTTATTTAAAAACTTATAAAAAACTTATAAACTTTTTTAATAAAATTTTTAAAAAAATTAGTTTAAGTTTAATTCATTTAAGAGTTTATCTCTTTCTTTTCTAAGCTCATTTAAAAGCTTTTCATCATTGCAACCTTCTTTTTCCAATTTTGCTAAAGTGTGTGTAACAGCTTGCAATGTAGCTTCAAGTTGATTTACAGACATTTTTTATCTCCTTAAATTTTTATGAATTCAATTTAATAGTTTTAATCTAAAATTTAATTGTAATTAATAATTATTATGTATTTAATCTTATATATTGTTTGTGTATTATGAAATAAAATTTTTTATTTATTGTACCACTGCCTTAAAGCGTCCAAATCATGAGCCATATCCAATATCAAAGGAGTTAAGGTAGGCACATTCTCTTCTAAAAGAACATAATCATCGCAATATTCAGGATTTCCTTGATAAAAAATACCATCAATCCAGTAATAGGCTCTTCCTCTTGGATCAATACGTTTTTCAACAACCGGCTCATACATTCTTGTAGCCAAAGGACATATCTTAGGTTCATAAGAATCTGGATTTGCCGGAACATTTAGATTCAATATATCGACACCTTCTGGAAAGCCATTATCTATTACCTTTTGGATAAGATTCCTTAAAACCTTTTGGCTTGATGAAAAGTCAATTTCTATATGGCCTTCATCAAATTTTATATTGTCATCTGGAGTATGCTGACTGACTGCAATTGTAGGAATTCCTAATGAAGCTGCCTCTGATGCAGCTCCTAGTGTTCCAGATGTTGAAAGCTCTCCCTTTCCAGTATTTCTACCAGTATTGATTCCAGAAATCACCAAATCAGGCCATTCATCCATAAGTTCATAAATTGCAATGGTCACAGCATCTGTTGGAGTTCCAGTAACTCCATATCCAATATCCCCATCTCTTAAATTTACTTCATTTACTCTAATAGGATCAACAAGAGTCAATGCATGGCCTATTCCGCTTTGCTGTTTTGATGGTGCAACCACAATTGTTTCTCCAAATTCGTCAGCCACCTGTTTAGCTGCCAAAATACCGGATGCATCAACACCATCATCATTTGATAACAAAATTTTCATATGAATCCTCAATTAAAAAAAATTAGGTTTAGTAAAAAGAAAAAATATCCAAAATAAGAAAGTAATTTAATTAAAAATTAAAATACTTTTTTAAAAATTGCTATTGATTAAACTATTTGTTAGCAGAAATCAATCTTCTGGCTGCTCTCATATCATTATTGTATATGTGGCCTGAAGTGGAATGGTAATGAAGACCGCCAAAGTTCAATTTCTCTCCAATGATTTCTTTGTTTACTTCCTCTTTCATTTTAATACCAATATAGGTTATGAAAAACATATTTGAATAAAATGCTCCGAAAATGTCATTGGAACGGAAGAAACAGTGGATGGTCAAGTCCCCATCCCTAACAAGAATCTGCAATACCTGCAAGCATGGAATGTCTTCTCTGTCTCCATCCAATGCAGGATCGATAGTGACAGCTACTGCACGGTTACTGCCTGTAGCGGTTAAGATTCTTTGTTTCATGGTTTCAAATTGATCTACCCCAAAATGCTCTAAGATACGATTAGGATAAGTGTAAACAAAACCTTGATCATCCCTTATTTCAAAGGATTTCACATATTCATATAATGCATCTCCTTTGATAGGGCATGAAGGGATATCAAACTTGCCGCTTTTAATTTCGTCCAACATCACTTCAGGAGTCATGTGCTGATATTTTGCTCTGAATTTCAAATCCAATGGATCATCAATATAATAATAATTTCCAAGACTTTCCTTTAAATGATGATCGCTGTCCTTATAGGTTTCTTTACCTTCCTTTAAGATTTTATCAACAAAATCCAAGTAACATTGACCAATAGATAACATAATAACGATTCCTTAAGATTATAAATTATAAATAATTATTTTTATAAATAATCCATTCAAATTTTGGATTATTTCTCTATAATATAATGATATATATTTCACTTATTATAAAATTTTTTATTGAATCAAAAATTTATGAAAAAAATGATAAATATTGTAAAAATCTATGAATTTT
>JAFRCZ010000103.1 GCA_017404125.1 Methanobrevibacter sp. | reverse complement strand
TCTTCTCTTTCTTTTCCTCTTTTTTCAATTCCTCAGCAAAGGATATCTCACCATATTTGCCTCCTCCACCAGGAACTACATTTAATGTCTTATTCCTAAATCCTTCGATTCCAATAGCTACCTTATCGTCTATTTTTGAAATATCCTCTAAAGGAATATTTATTAAAACATCAATTTCAGGACCGTATGCATCAATCAATTTCTGCCAAACCCCTTGAACGGTTTTGGTTGTAATTCCCTTATCATAAATCATGCTGATTATTTCAGCAAGAGGCATTAGATGAACATAAGGAGGCCTATGACTTGGATGATGAGGCTCCTTGTAATCAGCGATTTCGCTTATTCTAAAGTCAACCCCTTTCTTAATCCTGCCTCCACAGGAACATCTCATTCCATTGGCTTTTGCAAGCTCAGGATCTATGATTTTATAGCATTTGGTGCATGCAGTCATATGGTACTTTCCCAAATTGGGAAGAAGCCCGTAATTTGCCTTAACGGTCTTGTGCTTCAACGCCTTTTGAAGTGATGTATATGAAATGTCTTCCATCTCTATCTGATTGAATTCCCTGCCTAATCTGTGAGGCCATGGTGAATGAGCGTCAGAATTGGTTAAAAATACAAAATCGGCGAGTTCCTTTACAGTATCTGCCATATCTGTATCTGCAGATAACCCCAATTCAACGAAATCAGGTGCCTTTTCATAACAGTCATAAATGCTGTCATAGGTCTTGTACATTCCTGTCCAAGGAGTGAATGAATGAGCTGGACCGATCATGCAATCATGCTCTTTCACGAGCTCAAAGAGTTCAGCACCGCTTAAAGGGCTTCTTGGTCTGCCATCAATATACTTGTTTGGAGAGACAAGTTTTTCTGAAAGCTCACGAGCAACTTCAATATTCGGCAAAATGATCACGTGGTGAATCTTGTGCTGAGCTTCAACTTCAGTTGTCAAGATGAAATCACAATCCTTATGGGAGTATATTCCATCCCCCTTATATTCTGTGCTTTCAGCTACTATATCAAGCCATTTAGGATGAAAAGCATCTCCTGTTCCAACTAAGTTCAATCCCTTTTCACGGGATTTTGGAGCTATATTATTAATCACCATATCCTTTGATGTGGCTGCTGAGAAGCAACTGTGAGTATGTAAATCTGCATTAACCAACATATAATCCTTGCCTCAATCAGTATTAACCATGTCTTTTTTTTATTTGTTTTATAAATTAAAGGTATATTAAATTTTTATTCTATTATGTGCAATTTCAACAAATTGGCTAAAACAATAAGTTTCTTATACATTGCCATTTCCTGTGGAAAAATTTATAATTGTCTTGATGTTATATTACCACAATCGTTACAAATATAATCGTATCTTCTCCATACACAGGTACTGTCGCCAGGATCAGTCATAGTATGTATTCAACAGTTATATTTTTACTACCACATTTCTTACAGGTCATCCATTTTTCCTCTTCTAATCTTTTTTTATTTTCACGAATCACTTTTTCATTTTTAGAAATCTTTTCTAAAGCAGACTGATCAGTAATTCGTTTAGTTGCTTGTTGACGAACCAAATAATCTTCATCATTTAAAGCAATGTCAATTAAAACGGATTCATCAGTAATCCCTTCAACAGCATCATACCGAGCAAGGCCAATTTCATTATTTAAAGCAATGTTTATCAAAGAATCCTCGTCAGAAATTTTTTCAATAGCTTTTCTAACAGCCTTAAAATCAGTAGCATTCATAGCAATATCTGATAAAATAGATTCATCATTAATTTTTTCAATAGCAAGTGAACTGGCATCGAAAAGAGAAGCATTTTTAGCAATGTCTGCTAAAACATATACATCACTAATCTTATTGACTGCATAACAACAATCGGAAGCTGAAATAGCATTTTTTGCTATAACTGCTAAAACATGTTTATCATTTATATTTTTAACATTAAGTTTCTTAATTGCCTCTTTCCAGACTTCAGAATTAGAAGTGTTTTTAATAATTTTTACTAAAATGGCTTCATTGCTTATGTTTTTAATAGCACACCTCCTATTGTCTGTATCCGTACCATTCATAGCAATATCTGATAAAATAGATACATCTTTTATATTCTCTATAGCTTTACAACGAACAAGCCTATCAGAATCATTATTTGCTATATCTAATAAAATAGATACATCATTTATATTCACTACAGCCCAAAAACGGAGACTCCACTCAGAATCATTCTTTGCTATATCCGCTAAAAGAGATTGGTCTGTGATATTTTGAAAAGCAATCTCTCGAATCTCTGGATCTTTATCATTTTTAGCAATGTCAAAAAGAAACTGTTCATCACTAATCCTACTAATCGCAGTTTTACGAACATCAGTATCAGAATCATTTTTAGCAATTTCTACTAATATATCATCATCATTTAATTCTTTTACCCCCTCTAATCTTACTTTTGAATCTTTATGTTGCCATTTCGGTGTTTTAAATCTGTCTAATAAACCCATGTTTTCACCTTTAATGATAGTTAATTAAAATTATCTAAAGCATTATATATAATAATCATTATAGTTTTTTAGTATAAATAATTTTAAAAAATAACAATAGGTAAATAGAATTAAACTATAAAAATATTAATTAAGTAAAATTGAAAAAGTGATTCCATGACTAAAAAACGTTGCCCTTGGGCTGAAGATGTAGAGGAAATCTATGTAAAGTATCATGACGAGGAATGGGGAGTCCCAACTTACGATGACCAAGAACTGTTCGAGCTGCTTGTACTTGAGTCATTTCAAGCTGGACTTGCATGGATTACAATACTAAAGAAAAGAGAGAACTTTAGAGAAGCTTTTGATAACTTTGACGTTAAAAAAGTAGCTGCTTACGATGAAAAGAAGATAGAAGAGCTCAGAAATAATGCAGGAATAATCAGACATAAGGGAAAGATAAATGCTGCTATAAACAATGCAAAGATCTTTATTGAAATACAAAAGGAATACGGCTCTTTCTCCAACTACATCTGGCACTTTACAGACAATCAAATATTGATTGATACAGAAGAGAACTATCTGACAAACTCCTCCCTTTCAGATAAAATAGCTAAGGACTTGAAGAAAAGGGGAATGAAATTTGTTGGAACTACAATAATATACTCCTACTTGGAGTCAATTGGAGTAATAAATAATCATATTCATGAATGCTTTAGATACGAGGAATTGAAATGAAAACACGAGACTTATTGGAAGAAATAAAGGAAAACATAAAGGATTATAACATTGCCCCCTTTGAGGAAAGAGTAAGGGATGAAAACACTGATCAAACATCAAAACTACGTGCCAACTTCCATATTCAAAACTATAATGAGATTATGGAATTGAATATTGATGAGAATGATGAGAGCAATATAGAAATCGATGATGAATTGGTAAATGACATTAAAGATGAATTGGGCAGATTCTTTGAAGGATGCTCTCCTGAAAGTGAAGAGGAATTTAAAAGATTCATAACTTATACTTGCATTTACTTAAGTCTGATTGCAAAAAGACCATTGCATCCTATTGGAATAGATATGCACAATGGAAAAACAGTATTTGCTAAAGAAGAAAATGGTGAAACAGTATACTATTGCGACATTAAGGAAGAGCAATCAAAGATTGCTAAAGATTATTATACCTGTCAATACTGTGTTTGCAAACCAAGCTAATAAAATAAAAAAATTAGGAATGTAATTACAACTGAATTACATTCTGTTGGACTTCATCATTGTCCTTTCCTTCATAAAGGATTTCAGCTAATTTTAACAATTTCTCTTGTCCTTTAACCTCATCCTTGAATAAAGGAACTTCTGCAACGACTTGATCCTTGAACTTTTGATCTATGAGTGCGAGACGTTTTTGCTGCAACATGTATCTTGAATGACAGAAGTCACAATCTGAAATGTCTGGCATGACCTGATTTACAATGATGCTGTCAGT
>JAFRCZ010000012.1 GCA_017404125.1 Methanobrevibacter sp. | reverse complement strand
AAGACTTTAATTACAAAATTTTGAAAATATCGATAGTGAGATTTATGATTGAAGTGGAAGTAAAAGCTAAAATAAACAGTTTTGATGAAATGAGAAAAAAGCTTGATGAAATCAATGCTGTAAAAGTCAAAACAGAGCGTCAAGAAGATAGATATTTCAATAGCCCTGTAAAGGATTTTGCACAAACTGATGAGGCATTGAGAATAAGGGAAACAAAATCCGATGAAAAGCACAATCTGTTCATAACCTACAAAGGCCCTAAAATCGATGCAAAAAGCAAAACACGAGAAGAAGTTGAAATGGAAATTGAAGATGCAGATAAGTGCAGCAAGATATTTGAAAATTTAGGGTTTAAGGAGGTCCGAACTGTCATAAAGGATCGTGAATATTACAAATATGAAAACTATGAAATCAGTTTGGATAATGTGCATGGATTGGAACCTTATATGGAAATAGAAATAAGCTTAGATGACAATTCAGATTACAGCAAAGCACAAGAAAGCATATTTGAATTATTTGAAAAATTAGGAATCACTGACGGCTTTGAGAGAACTTCCTATTTGGAACTATTAGAAGAATTGGATAATTAAAATCAGAAAAAATGGACATATAATAAATCTCATTATGATCAATTAAAATTCAATGCATTGGAAAATTATAAAAAAGTTTATAAAACAAAAGTGCATAACTTAACATTATATTAATTTTAAACTAAAGAAAACTTTTAAAAGATATATTAAAAGATTAATTCAAAAATTATGTTTAAAAACTATGTTTTAAAACTAACTTAAAAGACAAAAGAGTTGATAAGAAAATGCAATATTATACAAGTCCTTTCAACAAGGAAGAGGAATTCAAATTCCCAAAAAATATTACTATTTATGATACAACTTTAAGAGATGGAGAACAAACTCCAGGAGTCTGTTTTTCACAAGAAGACAAATTAGAAATAGCTAGAAAGCTTGACCAATTAAGAATCCATCAAATTGAAGCAGGTTTCCCAATTGTCTCATCTAGAGAAGCATCTGCAGTTAAAGCAATAGCTAACGAAGGATTGGATGCTGAAATCATTTGTTTGGCAAGGACCAAAAAAGGAGATATTGACAGAGCTCTTGACTGTGATGTGGATGGAATAATCACATTTATGGGAACTTCAGATATTCATTTGGAACATAAAATGCACATTAAAAGACAGGAAGCTTTAAACATCTGCATGAAATCAATTGAATATGCAAAGGATCATGGATTATTTGTAGCATTTTCAGCAGAGGACGCAACAAGAACCGACTTGGATTTCTTGAAAAGGGTTTACTCAAAAGCGGAAAGCTATGGTGCTGACAGAGTGCATATTGCAGATACCGTTGGAGCTATCACTCCACAGGGAATCACATTCTTAATCAAAGAGCTTAGAAAAGTCACTGATGTTGAAATAGCTATGCACTGCCATAATGACTTCGGATTAGCTGTCATAAACTCAATTTATGGATTGCTTGCAGGAGGAAGCGCTGTCTCAACTACCGTTAACGGTATTGGAGAGCGAGCAGGAAACGCTTCCCTTGAAGAGTTAATCATGTCTTTGAAATTATTATATGGCAAAGACTTAGGATTCAAAACCAAATACATTCGGGAATTGTCTGAATTGGTTTCCAAGAAAACCGGATTGGAAATTCCATATAATAAACCGGTTGTAGGTAAAAATGTATTCAGACACGAATCCGGAATTCATGTGGATGCAGTTATTGAAGAGCCTCTCACTTATGAACCATATTTGCCTGAACTTGTTGGTCAAAAAAGACAATTGGTTTTAGGAAAGCATTCCGGTTGCAGAGCTGTTAAGGCAAAGCTTGATGAATGTGGATTTAAGGTAACCAATGACCAGCTTTGCCAAATCGTGAAAAAGGTAAAGGAAAGCAGAGAGGAAGGAAAATACATTGATGACGATGTATTTAAAGACATTGTAAGAAGCATTGATTCAAATTATGTTGATTTATAATAATCAACATTAATTCTTTTTTTTATTTTTTTTTAATTATCCTTTAATATCCTAACTTAAACTATTTTGCCTAAAACTATCTTAACTAAACTATTTTATCTCTATTAAACTTTTTTTAAAATTCATAAATTGAAATTTTTATAAATAAATTTATAAATCTAATAGATTAAATTATAAAAATAGATACAAAATCAAAATTAAGATATTGATTTAAGAATTGATTAAATTTTTAGGAGATTAAATTTGAATATTTCAGAAAAAATATTATCTCAAAAAATAGGCCGTGAAGTAATCCCTGGCGAAATAATCGAAGTGGATGTCGATTTAGCCATGTCACATGATGGAACCTCACCTCCTGCAATAAAAACCTTTGAAAAGATTAGCGATAAGGTGTGGGACAATGAAAAGATAGTCATTGTCTTTGACCATAACGTACCTGCAAATACAATAGGATCTGCAGAATTTCAAAAGGTAGCTAGAAACTTCATTAAAACTCAAGGAATTAAAAATCATTACATTCATGGAGAAGGAATCTGCCACCAAGTCCTTCCTGAAAAGGGACATGTCGAACCTGGAAAAATCATAGTAGGTGCAGACTCACACACATGCACCTATGGTGCATTCGGAGCATTTTCCACTGGAATGGGAGCTACAGATTTGGCCATGGTCTATGCCACTGGAAAAACATGGTTTATGGTTCCAGAATCCTTTAAGATTGAAGTTGAAGGACAATTAAAACCGGGAATCACTTCAAAGGATTTGATTTTAAACATCATTGGAGAGATTGGAATAGCTGGAGCCACATATAAGACTGCAGAATTCTGCGGTGAAACAATTGACAATCTCGATGTTGAAAGCAGAATGACCATGACAAACATGGCAATAGAAATGGGTGCTAAAAACGGAATAATGGAACCTAATGAAGCAACTATCAAATACGTTTGCGAGAGAACAGGTAAAGCAAAAGACCAATTGAACATTCTAAAATCCGATAAGGACTCTGTATATGAAAAGGAATTCCTCTTTAATGTAGATGATATGGAAGCTCAAATAGCTTGCCCTAATGATGTGGACAATGTAAAGCCATTGTCACAAGTGGCAGGAACTCACATTGACCAAGGATTTATCGGATCATGTACAAATGGAAGATTATCCGACCTTGCACAGGCAGCAGCAGTTCTTGGAGGAAAAGAGATTCATGATGATGTAAGACTTATCATTATCCCTGCTTCAAAGGAAATCTATCAGAAAGCAATGGATTTAGGATACATCAAAACATTTTTAGATTCTGGAGCTATTGTATCAAACCCTGGTTGCGGACCATGTTTAGGAGGACACTTAGGAGTGTTATCTGAAGGGGAAACAAGCATTTCCTCTACAAACAGAAACTTTAAAGGAAGAATGGGAGATCCAAACTCTTCTGTATATTTAGCTAATGCAGGAGTAGTAGCGGCATCTGCAATTAAAGGATTCATTGAAAATCCAGATAATGTATAATCATTTCAGTTTCATATAAAATTGAAAACAGGTAATTCATAATAATTAAATCATTTTAGAAAACTAACCCTATACTCACAAGGAGATAAAATTATGGGAGAAACTACTGGCAATAACATCAATGTAAGATTGATTGAGAAAATCAATGCAGTTGAAGAAAAATACAATAAGAATTTTTCAAACACTCAAAAAATCTTAATGACAACTGATGGTTCAATTACAGCAATCCTTGATGTTCTTTATGGAAAGATTGACTTAAAGACCTTAGAGCAACATTTTGAAGAGGCAACTGAAGAAAGTGCACCTTTGGTTAATGTTGATGTAGGTGATGAAGTAAATTACAGAGAAATAGTGATGCATAAAGATGACAAGCCTTTAATCTATGCAATTTCATACATTCCTCTAAAAAGATTGACAAAGGAGATTAGGGAAGACTTGATTAGGGCAGACACCCCTATTGGAAGAATCCTAAAAAACTATAATGTTGAATCCAGAAGGGAAATTAATGTCATTCAAATAGAAAAGGCATCAGACAAACTAAAAGAGCTTTACAATACAGAAGAAGATTTCTTGACAAGAGATTACACTATCATACATAATGGTGAAATCCTAATGTGGATTAAGGAATTCTTCCCAATAGATTACTTTACTGAAATATAATAAACTTTAAAAAAATTGTGAAATAAGGGAAATTAATAGTATAGGTGGATGATATGGGAGTAAAATTTAAAGACATAGTTTCTGCAGAGGAAATTAGTCTAAAGGATTTGGAAGGCAGAACTGTAGCAATTGATGCATACAACACAATTTACCAGTTCTTATCAGGTATTCGTCAAAGAGATGGAAGTCCTCTTATGGATCAAAACGGCAATGTAACCTCCCATTTAAGCGGAATTCTTTATAGAACTTCAGCAATAGTTGACAAAGGAATAAAACCTATTTATGTCTTTGATGGGGAAAGTCACGAACATAAGGCAAAAACCCTTGAACAAAGAAGAGCCATTAAGGAAGAGGCCATGGAAAAATGGGAAGAGGCTAAAGCTGCAGGAAACATTGAAGAAGCTAGAAAATTCGCTATAAGAACTTCCAGAATGTCTCCATATATCCTCGAATCCTCTAAGAAATTGCTTGATTATATGGGAATTCCATATGTTCAGGCTATAGGCGAAGGTGAAGCACAGGGAGCTTATATGGTAGAAAAAGGAGATGCCTGGGCAGTGGCTTCACAGGATTATGACTGTCTGTTGTTCGGTGCTCCACGTATTGTCAGAAACCTTACATTAAGCGGAGGATTGTCAAACCTTGAATATTTAGAGCTTGAAAAGGTTTTAAGTGACATCGATTTGACAAGAGAACAGCTGATTGATGTGGCATTGATGGTAGGAACCGACTTCAATGAAGGAATCCATGGAATCGGTGCTAAAACTGGGCTTAAGTTAATCAGAAATAACACTTTAGAGGATATTTTAGTTCAAAAGGGAATCACAGATGTTTCTGTAGAGCCAGATGAACTTAGAGACATTTTCCTAAAGCATGAAGTGAACACTGATTATGAAATCAAGTTCAAAAGTGCAAAAAAAGACAAGCTTGTTGAATTCATGTGTGAAGAGCATGGATTTTCAGAAAGCAGAGTCTTGAATGTTACAGAAAAGCTAAAAAAATTAAGTTCAACTCAAAAAAGTTTAGAAGATTGGTTCTAGTCCCGATCTTTATTTTTTTTCTATTTTTAATAACGTGGAAAATCCAATCCATAAATTATTTTTACATATTTTAATGCAAGATCTGCCTGTTTTTTATAATCCTTTAACACTCTTTCTTCAAAGTCAGTCCTATTTCTACTGAGTGTTATCAATCTTAAAAATGACATGTATTCTTCAACAGACAAATCATAGTTATAATCATATTTTTCAAATAATTCCTCTTCACTAAGCTTTAAATCATCCCCTCGAAATGAAGGAAACTCCAATGTCTGACAAATATTTTCCTTAGTGAAATGCTTTCGTCTTATTAAGGGAGAAACAGAACTGCATAAAACGTATTGCCCACAATCGATTAATGGTGGAATTCCTTGACTGTCAAGTCTTTCCAAACTTGTCAACTTCTTAAAATGCTTAATGTTGTAAGAGTGAAGCTCTGTATAAAAATCAGGCTTATAGTAATCTATTAAATCCAATATCTTCTTGCCTTGCTCTGACTGGTAGAATTCCCTATGAATTGTAGAAATATATGGAGTCCTATCAAAATTATAGATATAAATCTGCCCACTTGAAAAATCATCATTTGATAAAAGCTTAATCAAAGGCAAAACATCCTTGCCTTCGTCTCCATGAACTCCTCCAATGAATAATTTAGTAGGGCCTTCTCCATTATCAATATAGCGAAAATAAGACATGATATCAGTTCAATAGTTAAATTCAAAAATTTAATCCGATTAAAATAAATTAAAATAAAAATTTTAAAAAAATAATTTAAAGTAAAATAAAGATTTAAAAAAAATTAAATAATTAAAAAAAGAGAGAATTAGGTTCCTTCTCTCCAGTCAGCCAAGTAATCTTTTTGACGCTCGGATAAGTCGTCAATTTCGATTCCCATAGCTTTAAGTTTTAATCTTGCCACTTCATCGTCAATGCTGTCAGGAGCCTTTTCAACACTTAGGGACAAGTCATTTTCAACGATGTATTTAGCAGATAAAGCTTGAACCGCAAAACTCATATCCATAATTTCTGCAGGGTGTCCTTGACCTCTTGCTGCTGCAAGGTTTACAAGTCTTCCATCTGCAAGCAAGTAGATTTTTCTGCCATCTTTCATGGTGAACATTTCAATACTGTCCCTTACCTCTTCACAACTTACAGATTGTGCTTCAAGGTCTGGCCTATTGATTTCAACATTGAAATGTCCTGAGTTGGATAACATACAACCGTCTTTCATGTATTTGAAGTCATCTCCATGGATAATGTCAATATTACCGGTTACAGTTACAACAAGGTCTGCTATTTTAACAGCTTCTCTGATTTTCATAACTCTGTAACCATCCATTCTTGCTTCAAGCGCTCTGATTGGATCCACTTCAGTTACAATGACATTAGCACCAAGCCCTGCAGCACGGGAAGCGACTCCACGACCACACCAACCGTAACCGCAGACAACCACATTCTTACCTGCAATCAACATATTGGTGGTTCCCATAATTGCATCCAATGAGGATTGGCCAGTACCATATCTGTTATCAAACAAATATTTGGTGTAAGCATCATTTACAGCAATGACGGGGAATTTAAGAGCTCCGTCAGCATGCATAGCTTCCAATCTGTGAACACCAGTAGTGGTCTCTTCACAAGCACCTTTAATCTTTTCAATAAGTTCTGGACGTTTTTCATGAAGGTACATAATCATATCTGCACCATCATCGATGATTACATCCGGCTTGTGGGACAAGACATTGTCAATAGCTTCGTAGTACTCTTCATCGGTCTGTTCTCTCCAACCGTAGATATGCAATCCAAGAGCTGCTGCACCAGCTGCAGCATCGTCATGAGTGGATAATGGATTGCAACCGGTCATAGCCACTTCAGCACCACCAGCTTGTAAAGTCAAACCTAAATTAACAGTTTTAGGTTCTAAGTGTAAGCATGATCCAATGGTAATTCCTTCAAAAGGCTTTTCTTCTTCAAATTGTTTTTTAATGTGTTCAAGAACCGGCATGTGCTTTTGAACCCATTTGATTTTTCTAATCCCTTCATCAGCAAGGGACATGTCTTTAACATTACTCATAATAATCACATGAAATAATTAATTAAATATAAATCAATAATAATCATATTCGAAAATCATTTGAAATAATTTTTCAAATGGTATTTTTTCAAATAGTATATCATAATAATTTATTTACTTTTATATAAATAAACTTTGAGATAAATATTAATTGTGTTCTCTAAAATATAAGATTTGCGAAGAAACCAAAAATATATAAATCATAAAAAACATAACTTTTAATACTGTCTGATGCCGGGGTGGCTCAGCTGGTTAGAGCGCACGGCTCATAGGGTAACTAAGCGTGCTCTGACTTTT
>JAFRCZ010000102.1 GCA_017404125.1 Methanobrevibacter sp. | reverse complement strand
TTTAAAAATTTTTTTATTTTTTTTAAAAATTAGTATAATTTTATTAAAAATTTTCATGTTTTTTTTTAAAATTAGCATATATTTTTTTTAAAATTTATTTTTGTGAAGAAATAAAAAAATAAAGAAATAATAAAATAAAAAAATGAATAGGTTTTCTATTCATTTATTTAATTACTTTAATTTTATTTGTAAAAACAGTTGCTCCATAACGCTTAGTTGATTTAAAGCTGGTTTTTATTTTATAAGTTCCTATTTTTACAGTTATTTTAAGTTTAACTACTCCTTTATTGTTTGTTGTTCTAGTGTAAGTCTTTCCATTCAATTTAATTTTGACCTTTGTTTTCTTAATTGCTTTTCCATATTTGTCTTTAAGTGTTGCTACAAAATATTTCTTTCTATGGATCTTCTTGGTTTTAGTAGTTAATTTTGCAGATTTCACATAGACTTTAATGGTTTTTGAAGAAACCTTATAGATTTTATCTCCATTGAATGAAATCTTTACACTGTAAGTGCCTACTTTTTGATTAATTGCAAATGTAGCAATGCCTTTGCTATTGGTAGTTTTTGAATAGGTTTTGCCAGCTATTTTAATTTTAACTGTTTTATTTTTTAAAGCTTTTTTATTGTTGTCCAATAGTTTTACGCTTAAGCTAGTGCCGTTTTTATAATACTTTACAAGATTTGATGCTACAATGGAAGTTTTATTTTTCAATACATGAATCTTAATGTTTTTATTTAAACTTCTATATAAGTCATCACCTGCATATTTTACAATAGCATTATAATCCCCAGCTTTTAAATCAATATCAAGAACTATGCTTCCATTTTCATCAGTGGTTTTTTCATATTCCACTCCTGCAATAGTGATATTGACAGTTTTATTTTCAAGAGCATGGCTGTCTTCATCTAATAATTTAAATTTCAATTGCTTATTTGCATTTATATATTTACTAAATTCAGTGACTGTAATTTTAGTATCTATTTTTGGCTCAACATCAATCTTTAATGTTTGATTGTTAAGTTGTGCATAAACGGCACCTACATTGGAATTTGGATTATAATTAAGTGTAGCTGTTCCATTCACTAATCTTACATTGCCAATAACTGTCCCGTCTTCTGTAAAGAATTTTACGTTAAGAGGTAAGTTCAAGTCTTCATTATACTCATAAATTTCTTTAGTATCATTGTCAAAGTAATGTTTTAAATCTACAGTCAATATATTCTCTTTTTCCTGATAGATGATTCCATTATTTGATGTAAAGCTCATGACTAACCATTTTGATGCATTGACATCTCCGATGTTTTCTGGTGACAAGTAGTACGGGCTTATTTCATTTTGGCCCCACCAATTGTATTCCAAGGATGCATTTGCGTCTATTGTGAAATCCCCATAAAGGCGGTATTTAATAATGTAATTTCCCACCACTGCACATTTTTCAACAATTATATCACAATCTTCATAACTATTGGATACTGCAGCATGGTATCTTGCATTGTTATTTTCAAAGATAGTATTATATGCTTCGGTTAATGTGTGATGTCCACTTGCAGGTGCGATAATTGCTCCTCCATAGAATTCCACATCAGCATATCCAAAGTAACTGTTATTGATTAAAAGGTAGTTATGGTTACTTACCCCACCTCCACCATAAGGTGTGGTTCCATTTAAGAAAGTACAATTATCAATTGTAGTGGTTCCATAATTCAATACAGCTGCAATGCACCAACTTGAGTAGTTCTTTAGGAATGTACAATTTTTCAAGCTTCCAGTGCCTCCCATAATTGCCATTCCACCACCTGCAGCAATGAATTTGCCTCCAGTTACATTGCTGTAGCTTATATTGGAGTTTTCTATAGTGATTGGTCCTGCAGAGTAAATTGCTCCTCCATATTTATAAGCGCTATTATTTACGAAATTACAATTATTGATGTTCAGTGATCCATAGTAATTATAGATTGCACCACCGCATTGATTTCCATATGAATCTTTTATAGTACAGTTTATTAATGTCAGTGCTCCATTAGTGGAGGATATTGCTCCTCCATTAATGCTTTGATCACCATCAAAAAATCCATTTATGAAAGTCAAACCAATTAAAGTTAATTTGGCGTTGTTTGCAACCAATATTCTTCCTGATTTTTCCCCATCAATGATGGTGTTTGAGCTTGAATTTCCTATAAGTGTCAAATCTTTTTCAATTCTTATGTTTCTGTTTTTTTCACCAGCATATTTTCCACTAGCCACATAAATGGTGCTTCCATTGGAACTGCTTTCAACCGCATGTTTAATGCTTTGATATGGGTTTGCTTTGCTTCCATTACCTTTTGTATCACTACCTTTAGTGGAAACATATATTGGTGTATCTCCACTGGATGATAGTTCTTGATTATCTAAACTTTGTCCTTCGCTTATGTAGTCAATTGCACCATCATCAGATTCCAAGGCATTTGCTGCATTTTCGTCGATGGCAAAAATAGCACCATCATTCGAATCCAATTCTGAAATGTCTGCAGCGCTAACAGCATTTATCAGACAAAAGCTTATTAATATGATAAAAGTCATTAAAACTATTTTTGATAGTTTAGAATTTTTAATGCTATTACCTCCTATATAAATTAATTTATTATCCTCGAATTGTAAGTATATTATTTTAGTAATATATAAATTAACTATAATCTTTTTTTAATATATATTTTTCTTAGTTGTTTTAATAAATTCATATCGTTTTTTTAGTCAAATATTATTTTTTTTACAATATTTTCCTTTTTTTATTGTTATTTTGTTAATTTTTAATTCCAATAATAATCATTTTTCATATCAAAAATGGAATTTTCATTATTTTTTTAAATTTATCCTTTGGATATTAGTTTTCAAATGCTATCACAATTTAAATTTATTATATATTATAAATTGAAAATTACCTAAAATTTTTAAAAATTTTTAATATAACAAATGTTAATAAAAATTATTAAATATGTGGTAATTCTAAAATAATAATGTCGCATATTTTTAAAATTTTTATTGAAATTTATATTAAAACTATATAAAAACAGGGAAGAATTATATAGCTATAATTATATAAAATTCTTATTTTAAAAAATAGATTAATTAACAGTTAAAAACTAAAAAGGATGTATTTGATTGAGTATTAAAAAAGATTTATTAGCAGTGGGACATACTGCATTGGATTATATCATCACAGTTGATGAGTTTCCTCAGGCCAATCATTCTGCACCTATGAAAACAATGAAAAACTTGAATGGCGGTGCTGCAGCTAATGGCGCTATGATTGGTGCAACTTTAGGGATGAAAACCGGTTTGATCTCTGCTGTAGGATGTGAATTCATTGATTCCCCTTATCATAAGAATATGCAAAAATTAGGGGTTGACACTGAAGCTTTAATAATATCCAAAGAGGAAAGCACTCCAACAGCATTTGTCATGACAAACAATAATCAGGATCAGATCAGTTACTTCTACATGGGTGCCGGTAAAGAGTTCCATGACAGCGAGGTTCCAAGAGAAAAGATAAGGCAGTTCAAGGCAGTTCATTTGGCAACAGGGGATCCTCACTTCAATTGCAAGGCAGGAATTGTTGCTAAGGAAGAAGAAAGATTAGTTTCATTTGATCCTGGACAAGACCTTGGTTTGTATAGCCCTAAAAAATTAAAGGAAGTCATATCCAATGTCAATATCCTATTTGGAAATCATCATGAAATCAAAAGAATTCAAGAGTCCTTAAATGTGGACATTAATGGATTGATGGATTTTGGTCCGGAGATTGTCTTAAAGACCTGCGGTTCAGAAGGCAGTATTATCTACAGTGAGGATGAGGGCAAAATAGAAGTTAAGTCTATTTACAGGCCAGCTGTAGACCCTACCGGTGCAGGAGACTCCTATAAAGCAGGATTTGTATCCAGACTTATTTATGGCGCTTCATTAGAGGAAGCAGCTAAATTCGCTTCATCCGTTTCATCATTTGTTGTTGAAAAGCAAGGATGCCAAACAAATATGCCGACTTTTGATGAAGCATATAATAGAATGGTTGAATTTTACAAATAATCTTTATCATTCTTTTTACTTTTTTTAATCTTTCTTTTTTTATTTTTTATAACTTCTTTTTTTATTTTCTTTAA
>JAFRCZ010000101.1 GCA_017404125.1 Methanobrevibacter sp. | reverse complement strand
ATGGACTGGAAGTTTCTTATAAGGATTATATAGGATAAAGTCCTTTTCCCCGCTTGGAGAGCTATCCTCATCAATCAATTCGAATTCCTCTCCAGTTAGCTTTTCTGCAAGCTCCAATGGATTTGCAAGTGTTGCAGAGGACAATATGAATTTTGGGTTTGAGCCATAGAAATTAGCAATCCTTTTAAGTCTTCTGATTAGAAATGCAACATTTGAACCGAATATTCCTTTATAGTAATGGGCTTCATCAATGACAATATATTTTAAGTTTGAGTAAAAGCGTTCCCATTGATGGTGCCATTGTAAAATCAAATGGATTTGGTAAGGGTTTGTAAGAATTACTCTTGATTCTTGCCTTATCTTATATCTTTTAGCTTTTGGGGTATCTCCATCATATGGGTTAGGGTTTAAGTCAAGGTCCAGTTCCTCATCAAATTTTCTAAGTACCTTCAATTGATCATATGATAATGCCTTTGCAGGGTAGATGTATAAGGCACATGCATCATTATCCTTAATCAACTCCTCTAAAACAGGCAAATTGAAAGATAATGTTTTTCCACTTGCTGTTGGTGTAGTGATAATGATATTCTTATCTTCTCTGGATTTTTCAATGGCTAATGCCTGGTGCTTATATAATTTAATTTTGTTTTTTTCAAGATAATCCAATATCTTTTTCTCTAGATTATCGACCTTTTTATAGCTAGCTTCTTTAGCGGGAATTGTTTCGACATGCTCTATTTTTCGTCTGAAACGAATATGATTTTTGAATTTGTCGATATTCTCCATCTCTTCCTTGTCTTTAGCTACAATTGTCATGATAATCAATTAATCATTTTAGTTATAATTGTTTAAACATTAGTTGAATATTTCAAAATAATGTTAATTAATCAATAAATATATATTTGCCAAACAAATCTAATAAAACTTACCATATATTTGATATTGTATTAAATAAAACTTTTCCTATTAGTTTTCATTTGCTCTATGTTATTTTATGTAAATAAAAAAATTAAAATATTTTATAAATTAATATAAGTATAGATAAAAGATTTTTGGATATTTTCAAATAGAATTATGATAAATAGATAGTATTTCGTATAAATGTATTTAATGTATAATTATTTCTATATTATAAAATGTAAGAGGGGTAAGTTTGATAGATTATGAAGATTTTGAAGAGATTGTTGTAAATGTATTGGAAAGGGATATCTCTTCAAATGAAGACCAAAAATCAGCGATTTCATCACCTGAAGACCAATCATTGTTTATAGTGGCAGGGCCAGGTTCAGGCAAAACCACCGTTATGGTACTTAAGATATTGAAGTTTATTTTTGTTGACGGAGTTTTGCCAAATGAGATAATGGCAACAACCTTTACAAGAAAAGCAGCAAGAGAGCTTCTATCACGCATTCTCAGTTGGGGATATAAGATAAAATCCAAGTTGATTGCCAATTATATGGATAAGATGTTTGCAGGTGAAATAACTGATGATGCTATAATAAAGGAAATAAATAGAATTGACTTCAATCAAATCAAAATAGGAACCATTGACAGCATTGCAGATGAATTATTGCGTGTTTATCGCCAAGCTGGAACAAGCCAACCTATTCTAATAGAGGATTTTGTTGCAAATTCCGTTATGATAAATGAGTGTCTGCTAAAGGATGACAGGTATAAAAAAGAATCTTTGCAAGAGTATTTGGCAGAAATCACTGGAAAAGAACAAAAAATGGATAAAAAGCCAAAAGTAAAGAATCTGACAATGATGGCAAGCATTTTGATTGAAATCAAAGAGCATATTTACTATAATATGGTTGATATCAATGATATTCTAAAGGATATTCCATCTAATGAAATAGGAAAGCAATTGGCTTTAAAACTAATTTTAGAGTATGTGGAAATACTTAAAAGCCAGAACATTTACGATAGTGCCATGCTTGAAACCGAATTTTTAAAAAGGTTGGATTCAGACAGCTTAAAAACATTTCTAGATGAGATAAAGATTATTTTAGTGGATGAATATCAAGACACAAACTTGCTTCAAGAGAGCATTTACTTCAAAATAGCTCTCTCTGCTATAGAAAATGGTGGGAATATTACTGTAGTAGGGGATGATGACCAGTCATTATACAGGTTCAGAGGAGCTAGCGTAGACTTATTCACTAATTTTATTGAAAGGATAAGTGAAATTGGCATTGAGGCAAAGGAAGTCAACCTGAAAACCAATTATCGTTCAACTGAAAATATCATTGACTTATGCAATGATTTTGTTGAATTGGATGAGGAATACCAATCAGCTAGGGTTAAGGAAAAGCCTAAGATTGAAGTTCCTGAAATCAATGATGAAGATTCCAATCAGATACCAATTTTGGGGATGTTTAGAAATAATGAACAGATGTTAGCAAATGATTTGGCAAAATTCATTGATGAATTGAATAGAAATGGGGTTGTCAAGCGAAAAATCAAAAGGGTATTGACTAAAGAGGATAATCCGAAGTTCAATACTGATAATAAGACCACTTTAATAAATTATAGAGATACTGGATTTGAGTTGGCTGAAGGTGAAGATGAGATAGTCATTGAACTTGGCGAAGACGGTTCAGCAGAAGATATAGCGTTCTTGACTTATTCTCCAAAGGAACTTACTGGAAGTGGCCAACGCACTTTTCCTTTTATATTAAAGAAACAGTTGGGTCGATTAAGAAATCCTATAGAAGTTTTTAACCCAAGAGGTCAGGATTTGCAGAACATTGATTGTGTAGCTGTTTTCTGCGGTTTGATGTTGGAATGTATAGATCCAAATTCAAAATATCAAAGAACCAATGATAAATTGCCTAATTCTGCAAGTTTAAATATGAAGGTTTGGCGCAGAAAGGCAAATTCCTATATAAAAGATGTTAATCCCGAACCCCATTCTCCAGTTTCATTGGAGAAATTCGTAACTCATTGGCAGATTAGACACCCTTTCAGCACAGATGAAAAAGATATTAAGGATATTAAATGGCCTGAAAAGGCTAATTTGATGGAGTTGGCATATAAATTGGTTAGTTGGATTCCAGAATTCCAGGAAGATGATGAAGGTGTGGTTTATCTAAAGGCAATTACACAGACAATTACTCAAACAAGTTTCTTCAATAAATACTCTGCAAATATTGACTTTTCATCACCAGAAGCAGAAAAGGAATCAATTAACGAAGTATTGTTGAATATTTTTGTGCCTATAGCAACTGGTGGAGTGCAGATAGATGAAAACCTATTTGAAGTCATTCCTTCAAATCGCTTCAATATAATGTCTATTCATCAGGCAAAGGGATTGGAATTCCCTTTAGTTATAGTGGATGTTGGGTCAAGATTCAAAAAGAACTTATCAAAGGATGCTAACTTAAGATTCCCTAAAGATGCTGATTCATCTTCAATCATTCAAGATAGAATTAGAGAGTACAGTTCATTATCCAATAAGGATAGGGATTCCAAAGACATGGCATTTGATGATTTGACCAGATTATATTTTGTTGCATTCTCTAGAGCTAAGGATGTTTTGCTATTAGTTGGATTAAATCCAAACATTGATGGATATAAACAAAAAGAAAAACATATGAAAATACCTAATGTTGCATTAGGTTGGAATAGGGATGAAGAATTTATAGGATTTGATAATATTTACTTAATTTAATTAATCGTTTCTTTAAGTAAAATATAATAAACTTTTATGGAAAATTCTGATAATTTATTGAAAAATATTTTAAAAATGAAAATTGTAAAAATTATATTTATATGGTGTAAAAATGAAATTATCAACTAGATCAAGGGAATATATCATACCAGAATATAGCTTAACTGGTGATTTATTATCATTTTTAACTTGCAATTTACAATACCGCTACCAGAACAAAGGTAATCTTCCACCATCAATGCCTGTTCAATTATGGTTCGGTGAATTTATTCATGGAACATTGGAGGAGGCATTTCTTAAATGGAAAAAATATTCTGATAGCGAAAGATTAGAGTTTCCTTGGGATTGGGAAGAGGAAATAAAGCCAATTGAGGACTTAATTAATAGCAGATTAAAGGTTAAAGGATTGAATCCCCCATATGAATATCAGAATAATTATGGTCCTAAAGACAATATTTATAGTGCAAGATTAGAGCGTTCCATCAACCTTTGGGGACCTCATTTATTCCCTTTAATTGAGGATACGGAAGTTTTGATAAAAGGATTAAGGGATTTGACTGATGAGAATGCAAGGTCTGATTATTATTCAATTAATGGTGTTGTTGATGTTTTAAGTTCTAAAATGGTGGATAGATTTTATCAAAAGACCAATAATAACCCATTCCAGCAAACATTAGATGATTATTTCAATCTTTCTCAAAAAAACAGCATCATAAATTACCTATACAATAATGATGAGTTTAAGAAACTATTGGATGATGAATTGAATGAATACGAGATTATCATTGATTATAAGGGAATGAGAAGGCCAAGTGCACCAACTGAAGAAGAATTATTAAAGATAAAATCATTAATGGAAAACGGAGATTTATTTGATTCAGAGGAATATGCCAAATATAAGCTTTGGATTCAACATGAATGGCAGATCTTAACATATTCTTGGCTTAGGAGAAATCAGGAAAATTCAGATAAGCCAATAGTGGGCATCATCTTTTATTTGAATGAGCTTGTTCCTTCAAATGATGACCTAAAGGCAATAAAAGAAGATTTAATAAATAATCAAACTGATATTTCCTTAGATATGATTCGTGATGAAGATTGGGAAAAATTAAGAAATTGGAATGAAGACTCTGAAATAGCTATTCATAGAGATTTATCTGATAAGTTCAAAATGGATAGGTCAATTAGAATAATCAATATTGAAGAGGAATTAATTGACAATTCTTTAGATCAGTTTGATAATGTTGTAAATGATATAGAGTCTTCTTTGGTAAAAGAGATGAATGGGTGCAAAATTAAGGATGCCTGGAAAGCTGAAGCAGAGGATAGGACATGCAGTGCATGTGACTTTAGAACATTCTGCAATAAGAAAAAAAGTGAGAATTCAGATAATAAACAAGTCTTTACAATTCCTTAAAAATAGAAAAATAATTTTTTTATAAAAGTAATATTAAATAAAATTTTAATAAAATAAAATAATTAAAAAGAGAAAAAAGTAGTTATAAATAGATT
>JAFRCZ010000100.1 GCA_017404125.1 Methanobrevibacter sp. | reverse complement strand
TAAATGTGTTCGTGTTCAATTAATTAAAAACGGTAAACAATTAACTGCATTCGCTCCAGGTGACGGAGCAATCGGTTTCATCGATGAGCACGATGAAGTTATGATTGAAGGTATCGGTGGACCATCTGGAAGATCCATGGGTGACATTCCAGGAGTTCGTTGGAAAGTAAGTAAAGTTAACAATGTTGCTTTATCCGAAATGGTAAGCGGAAAAATTGATAAACCAGTAAGATAATTGAGGTAATTTTCATGGCTAAATTATTTGATAAATGGGACCTTGAAGAAGTAGAGGTACAAGATTTAGGTTTAAAGAGATACATCTGCTTAGATGAAACTATCGTTCCTCACACTTTAGGTAGACATGTAAAAAGACAATTTGCAAAATCCAAAGTTTCTATCGTAGAAAGATTAATGAACAAAATCATGAGAACCCAAAGAAACTCTGGTAAAAAGAACAAAGCTTACAATATTGTTAAAGAAGCTTTAGAAATTATTAACAAAAGAACTAAAAAGAACCCTGTTCAAGTTTTAGTAACTGCTATTGAAAACACTTCTCCACGTGAAGAAACTACCCGTATTAAATACGGTGGTATTGGATACCAAGTAGCTGTAGACATTTCTCCACAAAGAAGAGTAGACCTTTCTTTAGGATTCTTAACTAGAGGAACTTTACAAGCTGCATTCAAAAACAAAAGATCTGTTGCTGAATGTTTAGCAAGTGAATTAATCTTTGCTTCCGAAGAAGATACAAGAAGTTTCGCTATACAGAAAAAAGAAGAAAAAGAAAGAGTTGCAAAAGCAGCACACTAATTTTAGTGTTTTACACTATTTTAGTGTCTTTAATTATTATAGGATTATTCAGAATCATCATTTAGTTTTAATAGGTGGTTCTGTATATTTTTTATATTTTATTATATTTTTTTAATTTAAAATTTTTTAATTTAAAAGACATAATATTGACTAAAAATTAGACAAATAATAAACTAATGTTTATAGGTGATGATTTTGAGTAGACGAGACAAAATGATTGCAAAAATCAAAGAATTGATGTACCAACCTGAAAATATCAGAAACATCGGTATCTGTGCACACATTGACCACGGTAAAACCACTTTATCCGACAATCTCTTAGCAGGTGCAGGAATGATTTCTGAAGAACTTGCTGGAGATCAAAGATTCTTGGATTTTGACGAACAAGAACAAGCTCGTGGTATTACTATCGATGCAGCAAACGTATCTATGGTGCACCAATACCATGATGATGAATATTTAATTAACTTAATTGATACTCCTGGTCACGTCGACTTCGGTGGAGACGTAACTCGTGCAATGAGAGCTGTAGACGGTGCAGTAGTAGTTGTATGTGCAGTAGAAGGTATCATGCCTCAAACTGAAACTGTACTTAGACAAGCTTTAAGAGAAAAAGTTAAACCAGTATTATTCATTAACAAAGTTGACAGATTAATCAACGAAGTAAAATTAGGACCAGAAGAATTAGCAAACAAATTCATAGGAATCATCAATGAAGCTAACAAATTAATCACTAAAATGGCTCCTAAGGATAAAAAAGATGAATGGCTTGTAAAAGTGGATGACGGTAGTGTAGCATTCGGTTCAGCATACCACAACTGGGCTATCAACATCCCAATGATGCAAGAAACCGGAATCAACTTTAAAGACATCATTGATTACTGTAATGATGAAAACCAAAAGGAATTAGCTAAAAAAGTACCTTTAGCTGATGTATTATTAGGTATGGTAGTAGAGCACTTACCATCTCCTGAAGTTTCACAACAATACAGATGTCCTAACATTTGGGATGGAGACATTGAAAGTGAAGCTGGTCAAACCATGATTCACACCAGCCCAGACGGTCCTTTAGCTGTAATGGTTACTAATGTATCTGTAGATAAGCACGCTGGTGAAGTAGCTACCGGTAGAGTATATGGTGGTACTGTAGAACAAGGTACTGAAGTGTTCTTGGTAGGAGGTCAAGCTAGATCCAGAGTACAACAAGTAGGTGTTTTCTTCGGTCCTGAAAGAGTCCCTACCGAAAAGGTTCCTGCTGGTAACATTGTTTACATTACTGGTGCAAAAGGAGCTACCGCAGGGGAAACCATCTGTTCTCCTGAAAACAAGATTGTGGAATTTGAAGGAATTGAACACATCTCTGAACCTGTAGTTACTGTAGCTGTAGAAGCTAAAAACACTAAAGACTTACCAAAACTTATTGAAGTATTAAGACAAACTGCAAAAGAAGACCCTACCATTCACGTTAACATTAACGAAGAAACTGGTGAACACTTAGTTTCAGGTATGGGAGAACTTCACTTAGAAGTTATCGGTGTAAGAATCAACAACAAAGGTGTAGATATCAATACTTCCGAACCTATTGTAGTATACAGAGAAACCGTTGCAGGAAAAACTGCTAACCCTGTAGAAGGTAAATCCCCTAACAAGCATAACAGATTATACCTTGAAGTTGCACCATTAGAAGATTCAATCTTCCAAGCATTACAAAATGGTGACATCAAAGAAGGTAAAATCAAAGATAAGGAAGAAGCTCAAAAATTCATTGAACATGGGCTTGACAAAGAAGAAGCTAGAAGAGTATGGGATGTTTACAACAAATCCTTATTCATCAATATGACTCGTGGTATTCAATACTTAGATGAGATCAAAGAGCTTGTTATTGAAGGTTTCGAATCTGCACTTGAAGAAGGTCCAGTTGCAAACGAAATTGCAATGGGTATGAAATTCACTCTTGTAGATGCAAAACTTCACGAAGACGCAGTTCACAGAGGACCTGCTCAAATTTTACCTGCTATCCGTAACGCTATTAAAGGTGGTATGATGATGGCTGACCCTACTTTACTTGAACCTGTTCAAAAAGTATTCATTAACACCCCTACTGACTATATGGGATCTGTTACTAAAGAAATCTTAAACAGAAGAGGTCAAATCGTCGACATGCCAACTGAAGGTGACATGGTAAACGTTGAAGCTAAAGTGCCTGTAGCTGAAATGTTTGGTTTCGCTGGTGAAATCAGATCTGCAACTCAAGGTAGATGTTTATGGTCTACTGAAAACTCTGGTTTCGAAAGATTACCAAGAGAATTGCAAAGTCAAATTATCAGACAAATCAGAGAAAGAAAAGGATTATCCCCACAACCATTTGGTCCTGACCACTACTTAGGATAAGTTCTAAGTATTGCTTTAAGATAATCTTTATCTTGAATTATTTGATCTGTTTTTATTAAATTAGGAATTTTTCCTAATTTAAATTTTTTATTTTAATTAATTATTTTTTTAATTAAATTTTATTAAGTTTCAAACTTAAATGCTATTTTTTTAGTTTTTTCAATTATTAAAAAAATAGTAGTATAATCATATAGTTTATATATTATAAAAAATATAATAATATACATATAGTTGAGTATTCTTATATTACATGTGATTTATTTTATATTGCATGTAATTGTTACCATGTAATTTTTACATGTAAGTTATAGAATAAATCCGTTGATATATCTTTGATAACATTTATTGATTATTAATTCATAAGTATTTCAAAAATATTCAACAATATAAATAACTTAACAAATAATTTTACTTAATTATATACTTAACTTATATACAATTTATAAAAAGAGGTTTTTATAATGGCAAAAGCAAAAGAACATTTAAATTTAGCATTTATTGGACACGTTGACCACGGTAAATCCACTTTAGTAGGACACTTATTATTAAAAGCTGGTGCAATCGCTGAACAACAATTAGATGAAGGTGAAGACAAATTCAGATTTGTTATGGACAAATTAGGTGAAGAAAGAGAAAGAGGAGTAACCATTGACTTAGCTCACCAAAAATTCTCCACCAACAAATACGACTACACTGTAGTAGACTGTCCTGGACACAGAGACTTCGTTAAAAACATGATTACTGGTGCATCCCAAGCTGACGCAGCTGTATTAGTAGTAGCTGCTAACGACGGTGTAATGCCACAAACCAAAGAACACATGTTCTTATCCATGACTTTAGGTATTAAACAATTAATCATTGCTGTAAACAAAATGGATATGGTAGATTACAGTGAAGACAGATTCAACGAAGTAAAAGATGAAGTATCTGACTTACTCAGATCCATTGGTAGAGACCCAGCATCCACTCCTTTCATCCCTATGTCTGCATTTGAAGGAGACAACATCAAAGAGCTCTCTGATAACATGTCCTGGTACAAAGGTAGTCCTTTAATGGATGAATTAGATAAATTAGTACCACCTGAAAAACCTGTAGACTTACCATTAAGAATTCCTATTCAAGACGTATACTCCATCACTGGTGTAGGTACTGTACCTGTAGGAAGAGTAGAAACTGGTATCATGTAACAAGGAGACAACGTTTGCTGTGAACCTGCTGGAGTATCTGGTGACGTAATATCTATCGAACTGCAGCACGGAACTTTCACT
>JAFRCZ010000099.1 GCA_017404125.1 Methanobrevibacter sp. | reverse complement strand
TGGAATTAGAAGCGGAAAACAGCTTGATTCATTCAACTTACCATGGAGACCATGTAGAATTAGGTGAAGGTACCGGATTTGTACACACTGCTCCAGGACACGGTCCTGAGGACTTTGAAATCGGTCAAAAAATCGGACTTCCTATTCACTGCCCTGTAGATGAAGCAGGATGTTTCACTGAAGACGGAGGTGTCTATGCAGATGGTTTCACTAAAGACTTGAATGACACCATCATTGCAGACTTGATTGCCCAAGACTTAATGTTCAAGCACAGTACAATAAGCCACAGATATGGAGTATGTTGGAGATGTAAGACTCCTATCATTTACTTAGCTACTGAACAATGGTTCATTAAAGTCCCTGAAATCAAGGAAAAAATGTTATCTGAAGTGGACAGAGTTGAATGGGTTCCTGCATGGGCAGGAGCTGGAAGATTCCATGATTGGGTAGCTAATGCAAAAGACTGGACCATTTCAAGACAAAGATATTGGGGTATTCCAATACCTATCTGGATCTGTCCTGATTGTGGTGAAATCAAGGTTATCGGTTCTGTAGAGGAACTTAAAGCTTTAGCTATAAATGAAATCACTGCAAGCGATGAAGACTTGGTTCACAGACCTTATGTTGACGAAGTATTGATTAAATGTGATTGCGGTTGTGGAAGCCCAATGAAACGTATTCCTGATGTATTGGATGTATGGATTGACTCAGGAGTAGCGGGATGGGCAGCACTTTACTATCCTCAAGAGGAGGAAATGTTTAAGAAATGGTATCCTTATGACTTCATTTGTGAAGGACATGACCAAACAAGAGGATGGTTCTACTCCCAATTAGGTGCAGGTGTAATTGCACTCGATCAAGCTCCATACAATAAAGTCTTAATGCACGGATTTGTATTGGACGAAGAAGGTAAGAAGATGAGTAAATCTTTAGGAAATGTAGTTCAGCCTGAAGAAGTTATTGAAAAATATGGTGCAGATGTACTTAGATTCTACCTTTTATGGGCTTGCAAGCCATGGGATGACCTTAAATTTGTATGGGATGAATTGAATAATGTTAAAAAGATGTTCAATATCCTTTGGAACGTTTATGTATTCTCAACTACCTATATGGCTCTTGATGATTTTGACCCTGCAAAATGTGTAGCGGAAGGTCCGGATGCAAATATCACTCTTAGAAATGAGGATAAATGGATTCTATCCTGTGTAAATTCACTTGCTGAAGAAGTGGGAAATGCAATTAATGATGTGCACTTCCACTTGGCTACAAGAGCTATTTACAATTTCATACTTGAAGACTTAAGCAGATGGTATGTAAGATTAATTAGAGGCAGAACCTGGGTGGAAAGCGATGACCCAGACAAGTTAGGCGCATACTATTCACTTTACACTACACTTAACACATTGATTCATTTAATGGCTCCAATCACTCCTCACTTATCTGAAAACATCTATGAAAACTTGGTTAAAAACTTAGATGAAAATGCAGTGGAAAGTATCCATATGGATGACTGGATGTATGATGAATCATTGATTGACAAAGAGCTTGAGGCTGAAATGGATAATGTAAGGGATATCATAGAAGCAGCTGCAAGAGCAAGAGATGTTGCAAGATACAAACTCAGATGGCCTGTAAGCGACATCACTGTTGTATCTCAGGATGAGTCAATCTTAAACAGTGTATCTTATCTTGAAGATGTAATTAAAGATCAATCCAACACTAAAGAGGTTCTTACAGCTAATGAGTTCCCAGACCTTACATTTATTGCAAAGCCTAATCTCAAAACCTTAGGTCCAAGGCTTAAAGGAGATATGGGTATCGTGCAAAAATTCTTCGCACAAGCTAAAGCAGATGGAACAGGCAATTCCATTAAGGATAGCCTTGATTCTACCGGCAAATATATTGTGAGGGGAGAAGACAGAGAAGGCAATTTAAAAGAGATTGAACTCTCAGCTGATGATGTTCTCTACGAAACTGAGCTTCCTGATGATGTTGTAAGCGCCGAATTCAATGGAGGAAATGTTTTCGTAAATACCAAAATCACTCCTGAAATCTTATCAGAAGCTATGGCTCGTGAAACCATTAGAAGAATCCAGGACATGAGAAAGGATATGGACTTGGATGTTGAAGCAAACATCGGTGTAATGGTTAACACTGATGCGGAATTCAAGGAATTGATTGAAAAGCAATCAGACTTAATCAGCGAAGAAGTCAGAGCAAAATCCATTGTAATATTTGATGGTGAAGCTTGTGAGGTCTGTACACTTAAAGGTACAGAGGAAAATGTCGATGATGACATTTCTGTAGAATACTCTAAAGAATGGGAAATTGAAAATCATAAAGTTATTATTTCTGTTGTTAAACTTAGCTAAGGTGTTAAAATGACTTTAACAGATTCTGAAGTAAAATATATTGAAGGAATTCTTGGAAGAGAAATGAACGAATTGGAAGAGGGAATGTTGGATGTAATGTTCTCTGAGCACTGTTCATATAAAAGCAGTAGGCCAATCTTGAAAATGTTCCCTACTGAAGGTGAAAATATTGTTCTAGGACCTGGAGATGATGCAGGTCTTGTATCCATTACAGATGAATATGCTCTTGCTGTAGGTATGGAAAGTCATAATCACCCTTCAGCTATTGAACCTTATGGTGGAGCAGGAACCGGTATCGGAGGAATCTTAAGAGACATTATCTCTATGGGTGCAATGCCAATAGCACTTTTAGACAGTCTTCGTTTTGGTCCTCTTGAAGACCAAAAGTCAAGGTACCTCTTTGAACATGTAGTGGAAGGAATCTCTGACTATGGTAATAGGGTAGGAGTCCCTACTGTTGCAGGTGAGATTGAATTTGATGAGTCCTTTAGAACAAATCCTCTTGTAAATGTATTATGTGCAGGGCTTGTTAAAAAGGATGAAATAGTTATGGCAGTTGCTCCAAATATTGGGGATGTTTTCTTGCTTATGGGTGGAACTACCGGTAGAGATGGTATTCATGGTGTAACCTTTGCATCTGAAGAGCTAACCTCTGATTCTGAAAAGGAAGACCGCCCTGCTGTACAGGTTGCTGACCCATTTACCAAAAAGAGAGTTCTTGAAGCTTCACTTGAAATCCTCGAAAAAATCGACTGTTCAGGTGTAAAGGATTTAGGTGGAGGAGGCCTCACCTGCTGTGTATCAGAGCTTGTAGACAAGTCTGGAAATGGTGCAGTTGTAGACCTTAAAGCTATTCCTCTTCGTGAAGAGGGAATGACCCCTTATGAAATTATGCTTTCAGAATCTCAGGAACGTATGATTTTTGTTATCAATCCTAAAGATGTTGAATTGGCTCAAGCTATTTGTGACAAGCATGAAATCCCTTCAGCCGTTATCGGTGAAGTGACTGATGGAAACCATATGGTTGTAAAGGACTTCGATGCAGAAGTGGAACTCCAAACATTATGTGATGTTCCAACCATTCTTTTAGCAGATCCGCCTTCACTTAACAGAGAAATGAGAGAACCTGCTAAACCAACCGATTTGGTGGAAGTTGTTGATGGCCCTATTGATGAATCATTAATTAAGATATTATCCTCTCCAAATATTGCAAGCAAAGAGTGGGTATACAAGCAATATGATCATGAAGTTCAAACCAGAACTGTTGTAAAGCCTGGAGATGATGCAGCAGTATTGCAAATCGATGATGAAACAGCTGTTGTAATTACCGCTGATTCAAATACAATTCACACTAAATTGTCTCCATATGATGGTGGTGCAGGAAGCGTTGCTGAAGCCATTCGTAATGTGGTTTCAATGGGTGCAAAACCTTATGCTATTGTAGATTGCCTAAACTTCGGTAATCCGGAAACTCCTGAAATCCTTTGGCAATTCAAAGAGTGCATTAGAGGAATGTCTGATATTGCAGAGAAATTCGAATCTCCTGTAATTAGTGGAAATGTAAGTTTCTATAATGAAACCGAAGGTATTAAGATTAACCCAACTCCTGCTGTAGGAGTTATCGGTGTTGAAAAATTAGGAAACATCAGAACACTTCCATTCAAGAGGGAAGGAGACAAAATCATTATCGTAGGCAAGACCTATGATGAGGTTGAAGGTTCTGAATATCACAGAGCTGTTCATTCACTTGAACAGGGAGATGCTCCTAAAATCAGAATAGATGATGAACTCGCATCTGCTAATACCATTCTTGACTTGATTGAAAATGATGGGGACTATGTAAAATACCTTGATGGCGAGGAAGAGCTTGATATAACTGCTACTCACGATATATCCGCTGGTGGAATAGCTATTGCATTGTCTGAAATGGCTATGAGCGGCAAGTTAGGATGTGAAGTGGATATTAGTAAGATTCCTGCTGAAGAGGGCATTAGTGACAATAATCTATTATTCTCTGAATCTCATGCTAGATTTATCATTACTGTAAGTGCAGAAAAAGCAGAAGAGATAATCGATTCCATTGATGTGGATGCCGCTATTATCGGTGAAGTCAAAGGAGATTCATTGGTAATCAATAAGGAAGATGAAAATATTGTAGATTTAGCTGTAGCTGATTTGGAAGATGCTTATCATGGCGTTATTGAAAAGTATATGGCTTAATTTATAAATTTTAATCACTCCTTTTTATTTTTT
>JAFRCZ010000098.1 GCA_017404125.1 Methanobrevibacter sp. | reverse complement strand
TATTTATGATGAGGGGGCTAATTTTTCAATCATGATAAGCAGCTTGCTTTTAATCAGCTTTCTAATATTGTCAATGATTGTTCTGAATACAGCCTTAAATCAAACAAATGAAAACAGGGAAATCATTTCTTCCAATCAATATCAATACATTATGAATGATTATGTTCGAAATATTCCGTTTTTGGAACGTGAAGCCTTAGAGGAGCTAAGCGAGGAAGTGATAAAGAGCAAAAGGCCATGTTTGGACTCTAAAAGTGATTTGAAGAAACTGGTTGAAGAAAAGCTTTCTATAAAAAATCAGGAATATTATGATGATTACAATATAAACATCCATTCTTCTTTAATAGCTATTGAAAATACGTCAAATCCCTTTTCATACAAATTCAAAACCTATATATCAAGTTCAAAAGGGGATTATTCATTTGAAAATATTGTTTCATCTGATGTTGATTGCATTGGCTTGAAGGATCCTGTTCCTCTCCTTTATTGCAAGGATTATGGAATTTCCTATAATGACAGCTCATATAATTATGGAGATTCCCTGTCTGAATTTTTAGAAAGACAAGGTGTGGAAAACCATTCATTTTACATCAATGCAAGCTCACCATTCATTGTGAAGAAATGTCCATATGACCCATACAAGCATCATGGTGATGACAATGGGAAAATAATGAAAAACTGCAGAGACAATGGCTATTACCATGAAAGTAGGGATGGAGCATGCTATTTGTGTCGCCTTGAAGGCAAAAGCGGATGTGAGCATTATGGTTTTGAAACATTCATAAATCCTCAAAAGACTAATGAAACTGGCCTCGTATCAGCTTGTGGATCAGACCATGTAATATTCAGCAATGATATCTATCCTGGAGTTGAGGTTATCTACAATAGTGAAAATGATAGTGGAAATCTTGTTAATGAAATCCTTTATCTTGACCCGAACGGACATAAGGTGAAGTATGGAATGAGTACTTTTTAGGTGATGGGATGAGGATTGAAAAATTAATTAAAGACAAATATGGCCTTTTATACTCAACAGAACTTCTCCTTTCAATCATACTCCTTGTTTTCATAATAGGAATAATAGCTAATCTAAGCGATGATTTGAGTGAAAAGATAGGTGTTGAGGAGGAGTTGTCATCAATTGAAGACATTGCAATAGAATCATCTGATTATCTATTGAACAATCCCGGAAATCCAGACAATTGGGAAGATGATGAATCTCTGGATATTGGCATTGTATCGTCAAATATTATTCCCGGCTTAGCCATCAAGAATAAATATGTAGATAATGGCCAGTTTTATATTGAGGAAAGTGGTGATGACAATGTTATTGCCAACAGCATTTCATATAGAAAATTGATTAAAATAAGGAATAATTATGATTTGTTGATTGATAGAAATCTCTTCAATGATAGCTTTAAAAGTTCAATGGCTGTTTATCCTTTAAATAGTGAAATAGGGCCTCTTTTAATGGGGGATGAATTTGATGATGAATCAGATGATAATAACATTGCAGTTGTAAATAGAACGGTAAAATGTGATTATTATTCCAACTTTGTAGTGTATAATTTCAATGATTTTGAGCTATTGGGTGACAATTATTATAGGGAGGAAATATGTAATCATGACAGCGATTCCAAATTAGAAAATCATTCAAATGATGAGAGGTCATTTTGGCTTTGCAAGAATTTCAGGATCTATAAAAAATCATTGGAAGAATACGATTATTTGTTGATAAGTGAGAAGTGCGTAAAAAACAGCAATTCCTATTGGATTTTGGAAAACTTGAATAAGCCTAACGATAATAAGCAAAGGCTAAATGATGAGGTGATTGATTTGAATCCATTTTTTGTAAAAGATTTGGAAAATTCCTCTAATGAAATCTATTCCATTCATTTCAATATTGAAAAGAATCATTTAAATGATTTTAAAGCGGTTTTAGTGGCCATTCCAAAGAATATGACTGATAGTTTGATTTCAAATAATGAGTTAAAATACGAATACTTTAAAGTTCAAGATGTAAACTTTCTATTAAAAATAGCTTATAAATAAAAGAAAAAGTTGAAAATAGAAAAAGAACTAAAAAAATAAAAAAGTAGTGAGTAAGTTTATAGAAAAAGAGAAATCTTACTCATTGCTCTTTAATGATTCAACCATATTCACATTTTTGATCTTTCTTGAAAATGCCAAATTCACAAGTACGGATAATCCATATGTTATGATGAAGCTTAAAGCAAAGTTCCATAAGTAAATATTGACTGGGAAGCAATAATCATCCCCAGTTGATCCCATCATGACTCCTATTAAAAGGTAAGCTCCTGGAATAGCTAGGATGAATCCAATAGTTGAGAACCATAGGTTTTGAGTAAGCAAAAGCCTTCTCAAGCTTTTGGAATTGAACCCAAGAACCTTTAATGTAGCAAGTTCCCTTTTAATCTCAGTGAAAGATAAAAGGCCGAAATTATACAGGACCACAACTGCCAAGACAACTGCAAAGGTTGTGAGAATGCTGACCATCATGTCCAATGGTTCAGTCATTACGCTCCAGCCCTTTCTGATGTCTTCATCTGTTGTAATGCTTGTAACACCAGTATAATTTTTATCGACCCTTTCCTTAGTCAATACAACGTTAGTGCTGTAATTGTAGTCATCTCCGCCTTCCTTATCAAATACTTTAGGAGACATTATCATTCCTTGGCCAAATGGAATTGAATAGGTTTCTGTAATCTCTGAATCAATCCATTTAGGATTTCCAGCAACATGCCATCTTACCTTATCGCCGACTTTCAAGCCTAAAACTTCAGCCATCTTGTCAGAAATAGCTATTCCATCAGGATTTAAACTGATATAATTCCTATTGCCATCTGTCACTCTGTAATACTCAGACTTGTTCATTACAGTCAGTGTTCCTGTCTGCTTGTTTCCCTTATACTTCAATTCAATGGCTTCTTCC
>JAFRCZ010000011.1 GCA_017404125.1 Methanobrevibacter sp. | reverse complement strand
TTTGGACAACATTGTTCATTCCAAACTCACTTGCAATGGATGGAACTCCAATAACAATTCCCGCTGCTAAAAACACTGCAAAAAATGATGTTAGAAATGATACAAGCACTACAGATGATTCCACATCAAATTTCATATTATAACTCCTCTGTTAATTTCATTCCATTAATAGCTATTTCCTTAATTCTTTCAATAACTATCTTATCTTCTTCTGTTATTCCCACTTCCTTCTCCCAATCCTTTGAGATTTGTCTAACTTTAGGCACTAATTCATTGCCTTTAGAAGTGGTTCTTAACATGTATTTTCGTCTGTTTTCAGGATTAACTTCTCTTTCAATATACCCTTCATTTTCTAGCTTTTTTAATGCCTTGGCAATATTTCCCTTGCTTTGGCCAGACATAATAACTAAATCATCCTGTGAAATATTCGGGTTTTCATAAATCATCATAACATAACGCACTTCATGATCAAGGTCATATTCTGCTATCTTCGACTTCAAGTACTTCATTTGATTTTTAGATAAATTATGAACCCATGCAATAAAAGGAGAGTTATCCATTATTCCTTGAGTATATTCACCTTCCATAATTTCACCAAAATAAATAAAAAAAATTTTTTATATAATTAATTATAAGTTGATTATGATATTTAATTGTTTCTTTTGAAACAGTTATAAATGAAACAATAAAACATTGGCAAAATAAAAAAATAAAAATTAATAATTGTCTTAAAAAGATATTTTAAGAATTAAAAAGAAAATATAATTAGATAAAAAAAACAAAGGCAAAAATATGAAATTAGTCATTCAAAGAGTAACAAATGCTAGCGTGGAAGTTGAAGGAGAAATCACAGGCCAAATTGATGAAGGGTTAATGGTTTTAGTTGGCTTTGGCCAAACAGATACCGAAAAGGAAGTTGAATACTTAGCAAGAAAACTTACAAAGCTTAGAATATTCCCTGATGATGAAGGAAGAATGAATCTTTCTGTAAAGGATATTGGTGGAAAGCTTCTCCTTGTCCCTCAATTTACATTATATGGAAGAACCAAAAAGAACAGACCATCATTCCATAAGGCGTTAGCTCCTGATAAAGATACAAAACTCTTTGATTACTTTGTTGAAAAATGCAGTGAAGATGTGCCATGTGAAACTGGAGTCTTTGGAGCATTCATGAAAGTAAACCTATTAAACAATGGCCCGGTAACCATTTTGCTTGAAAAAGAGTTTGATGAATAGAAATTTTAAAATTGTAAAAAAAGAAAAAAATAATCTAATTGATTATTAGATTATCTTATTATATTTCATAAGTGTTTTCATCATTAATAATGACTTGGAAACAGACCCTTTTTTTATCTTTCCATGAGGGCTAATGACTTCACAGGTAACAGCAGGAATTCCTTTTAGATTTACTTCATCCTCTAAAGCACCGGGATATTCAACTCCTGCTTTTTTATAGATTTTAATTTTTACCTTTGCATTTTTAGAAATGTATTTGGCAATTGTTGCACTTTTTTTAGTAGGCTTGTAAGTTCCAAAAACCAGATCCTTACCAGGCTTTCCACCAGGTCTTGTTGCATGGAAATCACCATAGGCATCACATTTGAATCTTTTAATCAATTTAACTGTTTTATAAGAAATAGTGCCTTTTTTGTTTGCCCTTTTATTTAAGTGAACCCCTTTATAGTCTCTGACATTTGCTGCAGTGCCTTTAGGATTCATAAATGGCATTACATAAACAGTCCCTTTAATGTAATGGGTTTCCAAATACTTGATCAATTTCATTGCAGCAACTTGGGAAGGTATCTCATTTCCATGAACTCCCGCTGTAATGAAAACCGCTTTGCCTTTTCCTCCCTTAAATTTAATTACAGGAGTTCCTGACTTGGCAAGCCTTATTATCTTTTTTACAAGTGCAGAATCTGGAACATTCGCCTTAATCCTTTTGTTTTTAAGTACATTAGCACCAGATTTCCATTTATAGGTAGTTATTACATAATAATTCTTTACAGTAAGGTAATTTTTCCCTGAAATGCCACTTGCATTATATTTTATTGCATATTTTCCTGCATTCAAATTAAGATAAATATAGCTTATTCCACTTTGATTGGTATAGCGATTATAGGTTTTTCCATTGACTTTAAATGTTACCAATGTATGGTTAATGGCTTTTCTTCCTTTATTTAAGACTTTTACAGAGAATTTGACCTTTTTTCCATAAGTTGAACTAATATTTTTATTAGAAGTGAACTTAGCAGGAACTTTTGATAAATCAGCACTAGTACTGTTGCTTGTAAGAGTGCTTGTAGCATTAGTAGAATCATTTGATAGAATAATATTATTGGAATCATTAGAATTTTCATTAGCTTCCAAGGAATTATCTAAATCTAGAGCATCAGTGAATTCATCAGAATTATCTACTGATTGCACTCCACTTGGAACTTCAATAGCTGCATTGGAATCATCAGAAATATCCTCTGCACTTACTGCAGAAACCATTAAAAATAAGCTAATTGCCAATAAAACCAATACTGAAAATCTTTTTTTCATCATAAGAATCCGCAAACAAATAAATATTATTTCTTAATTTTCTCCATCAGCCCAGACTTACGTGCATAATGGAACAAATAAAGCTGAGCATATCCTGCATACTCGCCAAAGTGTTCAATACCAAAATCTCTAGTCTTATCTGCTGAAATCTCCTTTCCCTCAAAGTATAAATGGGAAATAATTCTTTTTATCCAGACATCAGATGGGAAAGCCTCTTCAAATCTGAATCCATATAATAATATGCAATCTGCCACCTTTGGACCTACACCAGGCATCTTTAAGATAAGATCAAATGCCTCATCATAATCCATTGAGAATATATCCCCAATATTGATATCTCCATCAAGAATCATTTCACTGGCCTTTTTCATATAAGGTGCCCTGTATCCAACACCACATGACTTTAAATTATGGGTATAGCAATCAATTTCAAAAGAATGACCATCTGCATCCGCTTCTTCAATTGGAGTTTCAAAAAAGTCTAGGAATTGATTTGGCTTTGGAAATCCATAGAAGGTTCCACTATCAAATTCCACCTTTTCTCCCCAATTATGTTTTATCTTATCAATTGATTTAGTCCATCTTGCAATGGAATTATTTGCAGAGCAAATTGAGGATATGATGCATTCAAATGGATCTTTTGCAATGAACAGTCTCAAGCCATTGCAGAATTCAACAGAAGGAGCCAATTTTTCATCATCAAGCAGGAATTTATAGAATTTTTCCAAGTCAAAATCAAGATTATAAATTTTAATCAATTCATTTTTGATTTCAGTTTCCAATAAATTTTTTTCATTGTTTGATAAGTTTTCCATATTGAAATTATTGGAAATTTGATGATTTCCTATTTTTATAGGAAAGTGATGTAGATATGTAAATTCATTTAAATTAGATTTATGTTGAGATAGCATTAAAGGAACTGGAAGTT
>JAFRCZ010000097.1 GCA_017404125.1 Methanobrevibacter sp. | reverse complement strand
AGTTGATAAAAATTAGAAAATAAAATAATAAAGGATGTTGATTATTCAAACATTCCTTTAACTTCTTCTTTTTTATATTTATTAAGCTCCAATGCAAAGTAAACATCATCCATTGTTACTTTTTCCTCATCGTTTATAATTGCATTATGAAGAGCTGCTTTCAATATTTTTTCCTTAATGTCCCTACCTGACATTCTTTTGGAAAGCTTTACTAATTTTTCAATATCCAAATCATAATCCATTGGGAATGTATTAAGGTTTAGCTCAAATATTTCTCTTCTTTCATCTTCATTTGGAAGCTTGAATTCAATTTCCTCTTCAAAACGACTTCTGATTGCAAAGTCTATTGAAGAGGGATTATTGGTTGCTGCAATTGTGACAACACCATCATTAGGATTGATTCCATCCATTTCAGTTAAAAGGGAATTTACAATTTCAGAAACATCTCCCCTTAATGATTGGAATGATCTGTGCAATGCAATTGCATCGATTTCATCAATGAAAATCAAGGATGGGGCTGATTTCAATGCAGTTTCATATAAATCGTGAATCTTATTTGCAGCATCTCCAACATGGTCCCCAATTAATGAGGTTGCCTTAACCAAGAATAAGTTGATCTTCAATTCATTTGACAATGCTTTTGCAAGCATGGTTTTACCAGTTCCTGGAAGGCCATAGAATAGAACATTTTTAGGAGCCCAATTGCCAAACTTTTCAGGGTCTTGAAGATATTTGTAAATGAGTTTTGATTTCTTTTTAGCATTCTCTTGACCTACAACATCATCAAAGAAAACATTGGATTTTATTCTTTTAATGGAATCATTCTTTTCAACATCTGGAATAACAATTTCAATTGAAGTGTTTTCTCCAATAACAGAGCCCTCTGGATATGCAGTTATGATTTTGAATGCAAAATCTGGAATAATCTTTTGATCAAAAAGATAGGAACCGGTTCTAACAGATGTGCCGCTCCACTGATCTATAGCATACTGTTCAAAAAGAATTTTATCAGATATTTCTAGATTAGGCCCTTCCAATAATCCAAAATTGAAAGGATAACCTGCAGTTTCCAATACAAGAACCTTAGTTTCAGTCTCATTGAAACTAGCCCTGTTTTTAATGGAAATCTCTGATTTCTTTTTGCTTGAACTTTTATTTTCAGATTTCACATTTATCACATCAAATCAAATGTTTAAAATAATTAAAATTTTTTTATTAATGTTTAGATTACTTAATATATTATTAACATTATTTAAATATTTTCATAAAAGAATTAAGTTTAAATTATTAGATTAGAGTGTCATAAAGCTGTTTCATTCTTAAGGCATCCTGATCTATTAAAGGAGTTTCACAAATGATGGTTGCTTTCCAATCGTTTTCAATCAGATTTAAAAGCAAATCCTTAATGTGTGGCCCATATTCATCATCTTCAGCCAAGGTATGATGCTTCTTTTCACCCTTATCGGTATATTCAATTGTAGTGAAATGACAATGCAACCTATCGATATCCAAATTGTCTTCAAGCTTAGAGAATATGCAATTATAATCCTCTTTATTATTTAAGATTCCTCTTCCCCTTGCATGAACATGGGCAAAGTCAATTGTAGGCTCGAAGTGATCAAAACTGGCACACATTTCAATGATTTCATCAATATTTCCCAATTGAGAACGCTTTCCAGTTGTCTCAGGTGCAAAGGTAAAGTTTTCTATTCCTTCCTCTTCACATCTTTCAAGAAGTCTTGTGTAAGTTTTCTTAGCCAAATCCATACATGTTTCAGGTTTTCTGCCTGAATAGAATCCTGGATGGAATACAAGCCTATATGCGCCCATGAATTCTCCAACTTTTGCAGATTGAATCAACCTATCTATTGTACTATCAATCTTTTCCGCCTCTTTGGAACAGACATTTACATAATAAGGACAATGCATAGACATTAAAACTCCATTTTCCTCTGCAGATTCCCTAAGCTTAAGTGCAGAAGATTCACCAATTCTTACACCATAAGTGGACTGATATTCAAATGCATACAATCCTAAAGGTCCTAAAAATTCTGGAGACTCATGTGCTTTTCCATTAAATTCTATTGGTTTTCCAGCTGGACCGAAAATAACCTTATCTTTCATAAAAACACCATAACTAATTAAAAATGATAAAAAATAAAAAAATGAAATTAAAACAAATTAAATAGAAATTAAATTTTTTGGATTTAGAAAAAAAGTAAGAAAATTAAATAGAATAATTCTATT
>JAFRCZ010000096.1 GCA_017404125.1 Methanobrevibacter sp. | reverse complement strand
TTCCATTAATAAAATTATTATAAAATTGATAAAAATTAAATAAATTAAATTAATTTCAGAACTTAAATATATTACATATCAAGTGACATATTCATTTCGGTTAAAAAAATTCTATAAATATAAATTATCACTTAAATTTAATTATGCATTATTAATTATTTTTATTATAATATATATCATTTTTGTTTAACTTTTTTAAAATATATTTTAATTATGATTGATATGAACTATTTTTTACATCAAAGCTAAATCAAATGATTTTTTCTAAAAAAATCATAATAGATAAAATTATATCAAACAATGGATAATATAGTATTACTAATTGATAAATTACTGAATTAATAAATTCTATTTCTAAATTTTAGGTGATAAATTGAAAGAATTTAAACTTAAATCTCCATATAAGCCACTTGGTGACCAGCCACAAGCCATTGAATCATTGGTAAATGGCATAAAAAAAGGATTTCATGAACAGACACTTTTAGGTGTAACAGGTTCTGGAAAAACCTATACAATGGCTAACATAATTGAAAAAGTGCAAAAGCCAACATTAATCATATCCCACAATAAGACATTGGCTGCACAATTATATGAAGAATTTAAAGTGTTTTTCCCTGAAAATGCTGTAGAATACTTTGTCAGCTATTACGATTACTATCAGCCTGAAGCTTATGTGCCAAGGACAGACACATTCATTGACAAGGAAGCTTCAATCAATGAAGAAATAGATATTATGAGACATTCCGCCACCCAATCACTTTTATCCCGTGACGATGTCATTGTAGTAAGCAGCGTAAGCTGCATTTACGGCATAGGTTCACCTGATGATTACGGTGAATTTGCATTTTCCCTAGCTATAGGAGACATTTATGACCGTTCAGACATACTTAGAAAACTTATATTCATGCAATATGAAAGAAATGACATTGCCTTTGAAAGAGGTCAATTCAGAGTGAGAGGGGATGTAATAGAGATCAATCCAGTTCATGGAACACCTCCAATACGAATTGAACTCTTTGGTGATGAGATTGATGCAATCAGCATTATAAATCCTGTAACCGGCATAAAAGAGGAATCCTTGCAGAGATATGTGATATTTCCAGCGAAGCACTTCGTTGTAGGTGCTGACAGAATGGATCAGGCACTTAAAGACATTAACGAAGAGCTTGAAAGCCGCCTTAGAGAGTTGAATCTTAATGGAAAATATGTGGAAGCACAAAGGCTAGAGCAAAGAACCCGTTTTGATATAGAGATGCTTCAGGAAATGGGCTATTGTCCCGGAATTGAAAACTATTCAATGCATTTATCTGGAAGAAAATGGGGAGATATGCCTTATTCATTATTAAAATACTTCCCAGATGATTATTTAACCATTATTGACGAATCTCATGTGACTGTACCTCAAATAAGAGGAATGTACAATGGAGACAGATCAAGAAAGGAAACCCTTGTAGAATATGGATTCAGATTGCCTTCTGCAAAGGAAAATAGGCCATTGCGTTTTGATGAATTTGAAGCTAGTCAAAACCAGGTCCTTTATGTTTCTGCTACTCCAGGACCTTATGAGATGTCAAGAAGCCAGAATGTTGTAGAACAGATTATTCGCCCAACAGGACTTGTAGACCCTAAAATCACAATCAGACCTGTTCAAGGGCAAGTTGAAGACTTGCTTGGAGAAGTCCAAAAGAAAGTTGCAAAAGACCAAAGAGTGCTTGTTACAACTTTAACTAAAAGAATGGCTGAAGACCTGACTGACTATTATGCTAAAATAGGAATTAAAGTAAGATACCTTCACTCAGAGATTGATACATTGGAGAGAGTGGAAATCATTGATGATTTAAGGCGTGGAGAGTTTGATGTTCTTGTAGGTGTTAACTTGCTAAGAGAAGGGCTTGACCTACCGGAAGTGGGACTTGTAGCCATTTTAGATGCAGATAAGGAAGGATTCCTAAGGTCTGAAACTTCCCTTATTCAGACAATAGGAAGAGCTGCAAGGAATGTTGACGGTGAAGTCTTGATGTATGTAGATGACATGACAGACTCAGTCAGAAATGCTGTTGACATTACAAACAAAAGAAGAAAGCTTCAAATGGCATACAATGAGAAATATAACATCACTCCTCAGTCCACTTCAAGAACCCTTAAAGACAAAAAGCACAGCGCTAAGAAGACTCCTTCAAGAGATGACCTTAAAGGAATGCCAAAGGATGAGCTTAAGCTATTGATTAAAGACTTGGAAGCAGAAATGAAAGAAGCTGCAAACGATTTAGACTTTGAAAGAGCAGCTATTTTAAGAGATCAAATAGTTGCTTTAAAGAGTATTAAAAAGTTTTAAAAATAGATGGATAGTTTAAAATAGTATTTAAAAATAGTTTATTTTAAAAAATTAATAAAAAAGAGTTGTAGGAAACATCCTACGACTTAATTTTCTTCTTTTTCTAGAGCTTCTACAACAGTATGTCTAAATACTAAGATAGCTTCATCATCCGGATTTAATTCCAAAGCATTGTCTAAGCATTTCAAAGCATCTGCATTATGATTCAATTGGCTTAAGACCATTCCCTTATATTTCCAGTATACTGGATTATGAGGGTCAGCATTTACCGCCTTATCAAAACATGAATTAGCTTCATTAAAACGATTTACAGCAAATAAGGTCATTCCTTTCAAGAACCAAGTCTGCTCATTTTCAAAGTCAAGCTCCAATGACTTATCAAAGCATTCAATAGCTTCATCAGTTCTGCCTAAAAGACCTAAAGTACTTGCTTTCATATTCCAAGCCTCGGTACGCCTTTTATCAAATTTCAATGCCTTTTGATAAGCATCCAATGCCTCTTCATATTTATTTTCTTTTCTTAATTGATTTCCTTTCTCCATCAATTCTTCGAATTTCATAGAATCACCAAGATAAGAATTTGAATTGAAAAATGTTATTATAATTTTAATAAAAATTACTTGTTTTATATTATGTTAACACGTGTTAATAAAATTTATGATAACGGTGTAATATTTTTAAAAATCCGAAATGAATCAAAAAAATAGCATTAAATTGATTTTAAATAAAAAATAAGTGAAAAAATAGAAAATAGATGAGAAATAAATAATAATAATTATTTTGGGATTAAAATACGACCTCTAAGTGGAGGTGCGGACATTGTAACAAACTTATAAACATCTTTATTGATTTGATGCTGATAATAAATTATATCTAACATTTCATCTGTTACCTCATTGATCTTAATGAATTTCCTTAACCTTGGGTCTTCAAAAGGATTATCTATTTCTATTTCATCCCCGGGACTATAATTGTTCTCCAAATGATTATCCAATATTTCCTGAGCGGAAATCATTTTGTCCCTTATTTCCTCTCCTTTCAATTCACCTAATAGGAATTCCTGATCTAAATCAAATGTCAAATATTCATATTCATCATTGAACTTTAAATTGCTCCCTGTCTTCATAGTCATAATATCACTCAAAACATTCAATTTATATTTTATTGAATATGTTTAATAAATTTTTATTAAATTTTAAAAAAATAAAAAAGAAAG
>JAFRCZ010000095.1 GCA_017404125.1 Methanobrevibacter sp. | reverse complement strand
TTTGAAGTGTCTGGAGTTTCATTCAATTTTTCACCTTGTGTCACATTAGTGATTTCCTTGATTGACTCCATGGCAGCTTGCCTATCCTCTGGAGACATGTCACTGAAAATGACACTTTGCAAGTTCCAGCCTATAACGGCAAAAATCAGGAATCCAAGTGCAAGAACAAGCATTGCATCAACAAGGTTTGTTGTTCCAGCCATAGGATCCTCTTCCTGTCGTTTTCGGCGTCTAGATTTCTTTCTAACCATAAAAAACCTTCTTTAAAGTAATAAAAGAATTATATGTAAGCATAAATTTTTTTATAATCTTAAAAATCATAAAAATTTTACTATACTATAATATATAAAAAAAGATTAATAAGTTTATCTAACTGATTTGAAAAAATATAAAATGAAATTTAATGAAAAATAGTGTTTAGAGAATGGAATAATTGCCTAATCCTCTAAAATGTAGTCTAAAATAAGCTTAGATGAATTTGGCTTAAATTCGCCGAATTGCAATTTGTGGAACTCTTCCATCTTTTCCAATCTGAAGTCTTCCTCTTTGATTGAATCTATCAATTCATCCATATTAGAGACCATCTTTCCTGGAACCATTTCCTTATAGTCAAAGTAGAAACCGCGTTCCTTAGAAAGATAAACCTCCAAATCATAGGCAAAGAGTATTACTGGCTTTTTCAAGATAGTGTAATCAACCATGATTGAAGAGTAATCAGCAATTAAAATGTCTGCCAATAGCAAAAGCTTTTGCTCATCCTTGAATCCTGTGAAGTTGATTATATCATACCTATTGGTCAAATCTTCCAAATCGATGTTGTGCTCCTCATCGCAGAACCTTTTGTAATTGGGATGAAGACGAATGGCTAAAGCGTATTCATCACCTAATTCATTTAGGAACTTCTCTATATCGAAGTAATTGAAAACCGCATTGTTTTTAGGATCTTCCCTAAATGTTGGAGCATAAAGAACCAGTTTCTTGCCCTTAAGTTCTGGATAATCCCTTTCAAAGGATTCCCTTAATTCAGATAAATAGGCATCAGACAAGTGTTCCTCATCATAGAAGTCATTACGTGGAACTCCAAATGGCTTGACCTTTGACTTGTCCACATAGAAGTTGCGGGCATAGATATCCGCTACATTTTCACTGCTTACAGAGACCAAATCAATCTTAGGAGCAAACATCTCCATGATTCTCTCATCCTCATCATTTAATAGATCATAGCCGAATTTCTTAAATAATCCTGTCCCATGCCATAATTGCACCCATTTCATCCCTTCCACATTCATGAATGCAAGAGGGAAGAAATTGTCAACCAAAAATACGTATTTTGAACTTGCAAAGTCTCGGATATTTGCAAATGACAATGAATCCTTAGGAATGAACTTGTATTCATAGTTCTTTCCAGAATTGTTCCTATTGTCCAGTTCCTTTGCAATAAATTCTAAATTAGCTTCAAATGAGTGGTTCTTGTTTGTTAAAAGAGTTATTTTATTATTCTTTTGTGGAAATTTCCTAAGAATATTGAATATTTTTGCATATATCTTATGTTTTTCATACACTTTAA
>JAFRCZ010000094.1 GCA_017404125.1 Methanobrevibacter sp. | reverse complement strand
CTCTTTAGCTGCAATCCTCTCCCAATCTGCCTTCAATTCAAGATCATGCTTTTGTTTTAGCAGATTGATGTGAGTATTATAGTCCTCTATGGTAAGATTGTATTTATGCAAAATAGTCACCAGAAGGAAATTAAGCCCATCCAAATCATAGTCCTTGCTTAAGACTTCCTTCTTGAAATCATATTCAAGTATGAATCTCTCTTCCAGATCTGTTTCCTTTTCCACACTTGCCAAAAATGAATTATATTCATCACTGTATGAATCATAATATTGGGCCAAACATTTTCTAAAATTGATTAATTTGTTTAACCTATCTTCTAGAGATAAATTTTCTATTTGTTTTCGAGCAATGTCATTTGCTATCTTATGAAAATTATGATTCATGTTTTGACCTTTTAAAATCTTGGATTTTTCGATGCAATTTTACTGGTTGAATAATTGAAATAATGATTGATTAAAATATAATTTATATTGATAATTATTAGTTTAATTGATTAGTCTGTTGATTAAAATATAAGAACTATTTTTTCTCAACAATTTCTATTAAGTTATCTATACGTTCAGATAAATTTTCAATATCTTCTTCTATTTTCATTAATCTTTCATCATTTGAATTTGCCTTATCCTTGATTTCATCAATTGATGACTTTGTTTCATTTAGATTGTCCTTGATGGCATTCACCTTTTGATTGAATTCCTCGTTTTCCTTTTTGAAGATTCTATCATTGAAGAGATAAGCAAAGCTTGCTGTGAATATTGAAAACATCAACACTCCTGCTATAAGAACTATCAAGCCAACAAACTTTCCTACAGGACTTGCAGGGATTATGTCACCATATCCCACAGTAGTGATTGTCTGGAATACGAACCATATTGCATCAAAGATGCTTGTGACATTTGGATCAAACCAATACAAGGCTAGAATAGAACCTAAGATAATCACTATGAAAGCTGCAATGATCTTATCCAAATAGGTTGCTTCCAGAAATCTTGCAACGAATTTTGAAAGTATCTTGAATAGAAGAATCAATTTTAATATTCGAACCAATACAATTGCATGATAAGCGTATAATGTGCTTGAGAGGAAAGGCAAAATCAGCAATGCAACCGGCAATGATGCAAATAAATCAAGCCAATTATTGTTGAAAAAGAGCTTCTTATTTCTGGCACGTCTCAGTTTCATTACAAAATTGATTATGAGAATAATACAAAGTATTGTATCAAATAATAAGACAAAGCTTATCCATTCTTTGCCTAAGTTAAATAAAACAGATGCTAAAATAAGCAAAATGTCTATAATAACCAGTATTGTGAGGATCACATCTATTTTTTCCAAGTATCTTTTCAAGTCTTTCACCTTCCTGGTTATTATTTTATTTTAACCAATAAATAAATTTTATATCAATTCTAAGGAATGAATAAATTTTATACCAATACTTCAAAAAACTCCTTGTTCAAATAATTGATATGTGTAATCAACTGCCTTCTTTTCATTTGGAGCAGCTTATGATTGTACATCAAGGATTCGTATCTTTCCTTGTCGTATTCATGCCCCATGTCCTTTTTGCACTGAAGCTTCCAGATTTCCTTGAACTGCTTGCTCATTTGATCTTTGATTTTTTGGAGCTCTAAAGTATCTTCATTGATTTCTGCAGTTAATTCATCTATTCTTCTCATAGTAAGCCTCCTAAATAAATTAACCCATCTTTAAAAAAAGTTTAAACCATATGTAAATTAATGTTGTACTTGGTTGTTTATAAATGGAAAACAAGAGCATTTGGAAAGTAATGATAAAAAATAAAAAAAGTTTTTTGATTAATGATCACTTATCATCCTCACCATAGAGCCACTCTTCCAAATCAGCACCACAATGAGGGCAATCAAGCCCATCATCTTCTATGATTCCACCACAATAAGGACATTCTAGGATGATATCATCTCCTCTTTGATTTCTTCCATCCTGCAAAGCAATCGATAGAATGTTTTGCTTTCAATGGCTCTTAAAAAGCATCCCCCACAATGACGTTCTTCCCTATGGATCCAAGTCAAGACAGCAAATACCTCTTCAAGAGTTAATTTTTCTCTTGAGAGTTGATTCATTTGAATTGTTCCATATTTCTTTTCCATCATTTCTAGTTTCGGATAATATTTAGTGTCATAGATTTCATGCTTGTATAATAATTTCATAAGTTGTAGGGCTTGCCTGCACTCACTATAATCCATATCATCAACTAAATAAGCCTCTTCAGGAGGATTTTCAAAATAGTCTTTGTATTGTATGAAGTCATCTAGAATGGTTATTAGTTCTTCTTTGGTTTT
>JAFRCZ010000093.1 GCA_017404125.1 Methanobrevibacter sp. | reverse complement strand
TTTATTTAAACCATTAAAATCAGGTTTTTAAAAAAAGAATACCTTAAAATTAATCAATGATTTTTAAAAAAAGAATGAAAATACCTTATAAATTATATAATGCATTAATATTTTTAATTTTTCATTATTTTTTATTTCTTGACTTTCACATATCTTTTTATGCTGGTTTTAAGATAAGAAATCTTTACAGCATACTTGCTTCCTGCCTTAAGCTTTTTGATTACACTTCTTTTTACAGTGACCTTTGCAATTCCTTTTGAGTTGGTTTTTGCAGTGTAATTCTTGCCTCTGAATCTGAAAGTCACTTTCTTGTTTTTAAGCAATGTTTTGCCTTTAGTAAGCTTTACAGATAAGGTTAGCTTTTTAGCGGATTTCTTAACTGTGACGGATTTTGAAGTGAGCTTAATGTAATTGAATACACAATTGGTGCATGTTCCGCCTAATACGTCTCTTCCAGAGTTTGATGCCTTATTTGCAGTGAATGTACATTTATTTACCTTTAAGCGTTTTTTATCAACAGCTGCTTTTATAAATCCGTATATAGCTCCACCTTTTGCAGCAGTGTTTTTAGTGAATGTTGAATTGTATATTGTAGCATTGTAGTACTTTGTTTTAGGAACCCACTCGCCATTTACATAGCTTCCGCTTTGCTCATGGCATCTGAAGTAAACTGCTCCTCCATTTTTAGAAACTTTATTTCCAACAAATTTTGAATTCTTTAAAGTCAAATTCTTATTTGCAAATACTGCTCCTCCATTGGCACTAGCCTTATTGTAATTGAATTTACAGGACTTGATGTATAAATGGGTAAATCCATAGACAGCTCCTCCGCAACGGCCTTTTGCAGTGTTGTTGTTGAAAGTGCAGTTCACTATGCTGTCTTTTCCATAGGAGAGCTTTATGGATAATGTAAAGTTTAATATGAATTCCATATCCCCATCAGGGGTCTTATCCACATAGATCTTTTTAAAGTGGTCGACTTCGTGATTTATTGAAAAGGTGAAGACAGCTCCAGCATCTCCTCCTGCAGTGTTTTTGATGAACTTGGAATTCTTTAGATATAGGTGTCCTACAGAGTTGATTGCTCCTCCACAGTATTTTGCAGTGTTGCTTTTGAAATAGCAATTATCCACGGTTAAATTTGCATAATTGAATATTGCTCCACCATAAAGGTCAGTGTTTCCATTCAGGAATTTAATATTGTTCAATACAACTTTATGGTTATCGTTAAGACCAAAAGTAATCAGGAATATTCTGGATTTAGACAATCCGTTTAAGGTATGGCCATTTCCATTGATTGTAATGTTTTTATTGATTAAAATACCTCTATCACTAAATCCGCTGTCATAGTTATAATCCTTATCTAAGCTTATTGTAGAGCCGCTTTCTGCATTGTCGATTATTTCCTGCAATGCAGTGAATGTTCCATCATCCTCTTCTGTATCAGTCAGGGTTTCCTTTTGAGATGAGTCTATTGCATTATCTCCTATAATGTCTTCTTCTATGGATACACTTAAGCCATTTGCATCTTCAATTGAATTGGCATCATCTTCCAATGGTATTGATGCATCATCTGCTGCTGAAACACCAGCTATTGCAAATATGCAAATAATTAAGCATAATACCAGAAGACCTTTTTTAAATTTCATAAGTATTCTCCATTTTCTACATTAACGTTTTTGATTAGTTTTTTTAGTTTTTATTATTTTATTTGATATGTTTATTTCAGTTTTTTTTTAATGAATTTAGATAATTATCGTTTTTAATAAAAAAATTAAAAAGTGAGTTGTTCCATTAGAACAATCCACTTTCTTCAAGTTTCTCTTCAAAGTAATGGGATGGCTTGTCCAGTTTTTCCTTAATGATCACTGCTGCAGTGATGGTCACAAGAGCAATAGCTATGAGAATAGCCAGTGCAGGCATATAATTTGACCAAACCACTCCAAGCTGTGCTTCACGCACTAGAGTAATACCATAAGTCATTGGCATATATGGGTATAATGCTCTGAAGAATGGATGCATGATTTGGATTGGATAAAGCCCTCCTGTTGCAGATATTTGAAGCACTAATAAAATTACTCCAATACCTTTTCCAACAGTTCCGATTGCTGAGATGATTGAATAAATGAGAATCATGAATGTCATTGAAACCAATAGGCATGAAAAGATAAATAGCAATGGGTTAACGATTTGAACACCTAAGATATAACATCCGATTATGGTAACGCTTGCTTGAAGGATGCTCATTATAATGTATGTCAATAGCTTGCCAAAGTACATTTCAAATGGGGAGTATTTGGTACCTTGGCTAGTTCCAGGATGCAACATGACACAAGTGATGATAGCACCAACCCACATGGACAGGACAAGATAGAATGGAGAGATGTCAGAACCATAGGAATTCACAGAGAACAACTCGTTCCTTTCCAATTTTACAGGAGATAGGAAATAATCCCCTAGTGTACCTTCATCTATGCCTGTAATTGCCCCAAGTGTATCTGCAGTTGATCCGAGTGAACTTGATGCAGTGAATAATGCTTGGGTTGCTCCATTGGAAAGCAATTGCGCTCCAGATGCAAGACTTAGTGATCCTTCTGCCAATTTAGCTGATCCGTTTGCCAATGCTACGGAACCGTCAGCTAATTTAGCTGAACCTCCTGCCAATTCTGAAGTTCCGTTAGCCAATTTATTTGCACCTTGAGCTAACTGGCTGCTTCCTTCTGCAAGCTCTACATTTCCTTCCGCATAATCTTTCACTGGCCCGTCAGGCAATAATGATGGGTCCACAGCATTCTGCAATTCTTCTGAGCCTTGCTCAATCTGTTTTGCACCATCGCTTAATTGATCGGAACCTTTTTTCACATCTGATGCGCCGGATTTTACTTTTGTTGCCCCATCAGAAACTGTTGCTGCTCCATCAGTTACCTGCTTTTCACCAGCTTTTACTTGGCTAGCTCCTGCAGATACCTTTGCAGAACCTGCTTGGAGCTGTTTTCCTCCGCTTGCCAATTTTTTTGCACCTTCTGCAAGGCCAGCTTGGAGTTCTCCAAGTTTTTGATAAGCTGCAATGTCTATTATTTCAACGATTTTTGCATTTAATGATGTATAAACTGTATTTGCACCAGTATCAGTCAATTTTACAGCTACTGGGTTTGTTTTCATGTTGACAACGTATTCAAGCTTTGCCTGCTGCGGATTGTCTCCAGCAATTGAAACTATGTTTTCACTCAAGTTTTTTGGTATGACAATTCCAGCATAATACGTTCCGTTATAGACGCCCTGTCGCAGTTCATCTTCTGAAACAAAGGTCCATTCAAATTTATCATTATTCTTCAAGTCATTAGCAAGCTCGTTTCCAACATTTATGTCCTTACCATTAAAGGTTGTTCCATTATCAAGGTTAGCTATTGCAAATGGAACATCCCCTGTGTTTCCATAAGGGTCCCAGCATGCCTGTATGTTCAAAAGGGCATAAAGGGAAGGGAGGATAACAAGCGCTATAAGAACCATAATAACAATAGGATTTTTGAATGCACCCTTGAAATTATTTTTCATGATTTCCGCAATCATCATCGGATCTTTTCTACTCATTTTTTCCCCATATTCTTATTTTTTAGATATCTCATATAATATCTAGTAAAATTCATTTTAATTAATACAAATCATATTTTATATCTTATAATTAATATATATTACATATTTAACA
>JAFRCZ010000092.1 GCA_017404125.1 Methanobrevibacter sp. | reverse complement strand
CAAGGAGATAAATCCAATAGTAACAAGCGAACCTAAACTCAATTTAAAGATCAATGTAGAACTATTAAACACAAATAATCAGCAGATGCTCCTTGAAAAAATGGGAGACGGCACTAACAGACGTACTACCTTGGCTATTTTCAAGCATAAAAAGGACAAGAATGACCTTGTATATGTATTTGATGAGGTTGAAACTCACCTTCATATCAAGGCACAACTGGACGTTCTAAGATTGCTAAAAGACCTTGCTAAGGAAGGAAAACAGATTATAATAACCACTCACTCTCCATTCTTAATCAATCAGGTAAATCTAGATGAAATCAAATTGATTAGCCTAGATGCAGATAGAGGTTCCCAGATATTTGAATTGGACAGCACAACCCAAACACAGATAACACTTGCAAACCTTGGAATAATGAACATAGACCTCTTCTTTACAAGCAAATTGCTTATTGTAGAAGGGGAATCAGAGCTTAAGTTCATCCCAATCATGTATGAAAAGCTCTATGGCTATCCAATCACTCAAAACTTCATAAAGATTGTCAAGGCAGACGGCATAAAGGACATACCTAATTTCATTAGAATCATTAAGAACTCCTTTTCCAAAACAGATATCTTTGCATTGATGGACAATGATGCTGATGAGGAAACAAAGGAAAGGTTAAACAAATGGATTGAAAATGGCTTGATTGAAAATTCAAACATCTTTGTAATAGGCCAGAAAGAGTTTGAAGACACTTTCCCTAATGATGTGCTTGCACTCGCATTATCCAAATACATCAGCGATGAAAGCGGCTATGAAGTTAATATAGACGTTAAGGAAATACAAAAGATAAGAAAATCCAAGAAGTTTTCAAAGTCCTTGGGAGAAATATTCTACAACATGACATATAGGGGATTCAGCAAACCAACATTTGCACAGTATTTGGCTTTCTATGCTGAAGAAAAGGATATTGATGAGAAGTTTATAAGATTGTTTAAATTGATTACAGATTAATAAATAAAATTTAGGGGATTCTATGACTGGCGATAAGGATTTAAAACTGGAAACCAAATGTTATGATGCTTGTGAGTATGGCTATCTTTATGGATTGAATAAGAAAATACCTGATGAGGAATGGGAAAAAGTAAAGCCATACATGAGAAAATGGAAAAGGATGGACTTTGTAGAGGGTAACATTAAGGTTACAGGCCGTCCAGAAGGATACAGATGCTTGGAAGAGGATGTTCCTAAAGTTGAAGAGATACTTGGAATAACAAATACATTGGAAAAAAGAAGAAAAAACATAGAAGAAAAGATGTCTGATCCCATTAAAAAGGTACAGTTTAAGGACCAGTGCTACAATTGGCTTACCATGCTATTTAAAAGTGGCACTCAACCTAAACAGGATTTATCTAGACTTGCAATCCATTCCACAAAAATCTATGACCCTGCAGACAGCTTTAAGAATGGAGCTGAAGATGGTTACGGAGAGTTATTTATTTACACTCCACATGGAATGTGGTATGTAATCAATAATGGCAGTGATGGTGCTAATAAGGCTCTAAACAATCTAGAAAGCAAGTTTGGCGGTGCTATTGGTTACAGATTGATGTATGCTGATACAGTTGATACATTAATTAGGATTTATACTGAGGAAAATGAGTATACTGGACCTCAATTATACTAAAAAATTATTTTAAAAAAAGAAAAGTTATTTTTTAAAGAGGTTTTATTCCTCTATATTATTTTTATTAGTTTAAAAAGGTTTTATCCTCTTTTTTTAATTTAAAATTAAAAAATATTTTTATTTTTCAACAGCTTTTCTTAAAGCCTGATCAATATCTGCAATGATATCTTCAACATTTTCAATTCCCACAGACATTCTGATGAAGTCTGGAGTAACTCCTGTAGACTCTTGCTCTTCAGGAGAAAGGGTAGAATGTGTAGTTGAAGCAGGATGCACAACTAAAGTCTTAGCATCACAGATATTAGCAAGGTGAGACAATAGCTCAACACTTTCAATGAACTTTTTGCCCTCTTCTATTCCACCTTTTATACCAAAACCAAGCACACATCCATATTTGCCATTAAGATATTTCTTTGCAATTTCATGGTTAGGATTGTCTTCAAGTCCAGGATAGTTTACCCATGATACAAGCTCGTGCTGGTCTAAGAATTTAGCAACTTCAAGAGCGTTTTCAGTGTGCTGTTTTACCCTTAAGGACATTGTTTCAAGTCCTTGAAGCAACATGAAAGCATTGAATGGGCTTATGCAGCTTCCTAAATCTCTCATAATCTGTACACGTGCTTTAGTAATGTATGCTGCATCACCAAATGCATCAACATAAACCAATCTATGATAGCTTTCGTCAGGTTCTGTAAACTCTGGGAACTTGCCATTGGTCCAGTCAAAATTGCCTGAATCTACAATTGTTCCACCTAAAGAAGTACCATGCCCTCCAATGATCTTAGTAGCTGAATGCACAACAATATCTGCTCCATGTTCAATAGGCTTTACCATTCCAATAGCTGATGTATTGTCTACAATTAATGGAATTCCATGCCTATGAGCAATATCTGCCAATACTTCAAAGTCAGGAACATCCAATTTAGGGTTTCCGATTGATTCACAATAGATTGCTTTAGTTTTATCTGTGATTGCATCTTCAAATGCTTGAGTATCCTGTGAATCAACAAAATTGACTTGAATTCCAAATTTCTTCAATGTGGTCTTAAATAAGCTGTAAGTTCCTCCATAAAGGTTATCGCCGGAAACTATTTCATCACCGCATTGAGCAATGTTTAAGACAGCAAGGGTAATGGCTGCCATACCACTAGCAGTGGATAATGCACCTACTCCACCTTCAATAGCTGCAACTCTTTTCTCAAATACGTCATTGGTTGGATTGTTTAATCTTGTATAAATATGTCCTGGCTGTGTAAGAGCAAATACATTTGCTGCATATTCAGCGCTTTCAAATACATATGAACTGGTTTGATAAATAGGAACTGCTCTTGCACCAGTTGCTGGATCCGGCTCTTCCTGACCAGCATGCACTTCTAAAGTTCTGTCTCCATATTTTCTTTTCATGATAATTTCTCCAAAATTTTAAATATAACTATGTTAATAT
>JAFRCZ010000091.1 GCA_017404125.1 Methanobrevibacter sp. | reverse complement strand
CTTATTTTGAGCTATTGCAACATTATTAGCATATTGGTTAACAACTATAGCATCTTTATTATTGTTGATAAAGGTTATGCCAGCAATTTGGACAGTGCTAATCTTATCAGCAACACCATCACCAATGGTAATGGTACCGTTATTGATTATACCTGCACCTTCTTTACCTTCAATATAAACATTTTGTCCGGAAACAATTTTTATGTCCTTATTGGTTAAAGTACCAACGTTTAAATAGTAGTTTCCATCAGCACTTAACGCATCAGTAGCGGTACCATCTTCATTGAAGTATGTAGCATATGTATCATCATCAAGATCATAACTTACGGCATCATCCGGACCGCTACTGTCATCACCAACAGTCTCATCTGCAGCATCTGCAGTACTTAAATCGTCTACGGCATCTGTAACAGCAACAGATTCTTGAATGTCACCATCAGAAACAGCGGCAATATCAGAACCGTCTACAGATTCCGCACTTACAGCCCCAATAGCTAATATTGAAACCAATAAAATAGCTAAAACGACTGTGAATTTATTAAGCTTCATAATAAAAAACCTCTTTATAAATTCATAATACGTAAAATAATTTTTTTAAAATTTTTACAAAATAACCAAAATACTTGATAAATTTTGATTAATAATATATATTTATATAATTATTAAAAAAGTTTTCTATTATAATTTATAAATTATAAAATACATTTGAAATTAATATTAAAAAAATTTAAAAATATTGATAAATTTAAAAAATATAAAGAAAAAATTAAAAAAATAGGAAAATATATGTAGATAATAGAGAAAATTAAGAAAAAAGATTATTTAATTCTAAGTTTAGCTGTCTTACTAACCTTTAAATAAGTTGCATCACCAGCAAACTTAACTGTAAACTTATAAGTTTTCTTCTTAGATACTTTCACCTTAACAGTAGCTACACCTTTGGAATTGGTTTTTGCAGTGTAGTTCTTGCCATTGACTACAAAAGTCAATTTCCTTTTAGCAATGGCCTTTCCGCTTTTTGTCTTAAAAGTAGCGGTTAATTTTTTAGTCTTGGAGGATTTCTTATAAGACTTATTCTTAACAATCAATTTTGTAGGTACCTTTTTTACATAAAGCTTTAGACTTTTGCTGATAGGACTGTAAACCTTATCCCCTGCAAACTTGACTGTAACTGTATATGTTTTGGCTATATTGGCTTTCACTTTAACCTTAGCGACCCCTTTTGAATTGGTATAGGCACTATAGGTTTTTCCACTTAAAATAAAGCTGATCTTTTTATTTTTAATGAATTTTCCATTGATATCCTTAAATGTGGCAGTCAAATATTTGGTTGAACTTATCAAATAAGATTTATTAGGAGCGGTCAAACTTGCTTTTTGTTTATTCACAGTTAATTTGGATGAAATGAATGAAGCGCTATAGTCCTTATCACCAAGGAAACTTATCAAAATGGTATAGATTCCATAATTATTTACGCTTACTGGAAGACGGACAATTCCATTTGAATCTGTGATTAAATCATAAATCGCATTATTATATGAAAAATAAATTGACTTATTTGATAGGGAATTATTGCTTTCGTCAGATAATTTCACTTTAAAGTAGTCTACACTGTTTCCATAAATGGATTTTTCCAAAGCGGTACAAACCAAATTATTGGCTAAAATACTTGTTTTAACGCCATTATTGAGATTAATCTCATTAGAACTGGAATCATTGAACAAATAATATTTAATTTGATTCATATTTTCCAATAAATTATTATTTTCAAGGTTAATGTTTTCTATAGGTTTGAAAAATGGCCTTTCTGCAATGGATTTAATAAGGCAAAGGGATTTTTCATCTACAAACTCATTGTTCTTTAGGAATGTATTGTTTTTTATATTGATGATTGGATAATCAAGATCTATTGAATTGCTTGAATTAACAACTTTAGATAAAACAAATAAGTCATTGTTATTTAATATTACAGTCATGTTAAGTAAATTAACTGTATTTTGAGTATTGGATTTGGCCAATACAATGAATAAAGGATTATCATTTGAGATTAATTGATTGGATTTTGAATCGATATTATCTAATAAAACGCCTCCAATTAAACTAATGGACTTGTTAATGATTAAGGAATCCTTAATGGAATAAAGACTATTACCCAAATAAATTATGTCCCCGTCACTTGAGCTGTCAATGCTATTTTGAATGTCTGAACTTGGATTGCTTGAATGAATAATGCTTGAAAAGGCATTATTTTCATATAAATTATTATTTTTAATATGGGGCCCTTTTATTTTATCAAGATAAATGGCAAATCCAGTATCTCCACAAGAAGAAATATTGTTGGACTCTATTTTCAAATCGTTTGAATTTTTAATTTTAATTCCATAAGCAAAACCATCTTCAAGGCCATTAAAGACAGAAATGCCATTACTCAAAATGGATAAGCCATTTGAAATATCCTCATAATTTGCCAATTCATCGTTTAATACATTAATAGCTATAATAGAATCTAAATTGGAGTTTAAATTAAAAGTATTATTTAAGAGGATATTGTTGTTTGAACTATAATCACTGCCAATCAATTTGATAGCAGACAAGCTGGAATCCCCACTGACATTTGATATGTTAAACTGATTATTTTTAATGATTAAATTAGATACCCCCTCCTTAATTATTATAAATGAAAAATCGTTTTTAATAGCAGCATTTACTAATTTAAACCTTAGATTGCTTATATTTGTATTTGATGCTTCCCCTTCCAAAATAATGGTACAGTTGTTTAATAGGGACCCTTGAAATGCACTAATAAACAATGGGATATCAATTCTAAAAGTTTTATTGGTCAAATTAGCAATTTTTAAAGTGTCTCCAATAGATATGTCAAAGTCATCATTGAACAATCCATCAGGGCTAAAGAACTCATCAAAATTTTCTTCTGTTAGAATATAGAATGTATACTTTACAGTGGAGTCATGAAGTGACAGAATTTCCAAATCATTTAAGGTGGAAATAGTGTTTTCCCCAAACAATATGTAACTTCGATTCTCATTTAGGATTGCAGGATTATCAGCATTTATTGTGATTAGATTATCAACAATGTTCACTCTGGAGTTATTCAAGACTAAAGCATAATTCTTGGAATTGATTGCAATGGTATTGTTGAAAAAACCAACGTTTTGAGCATTATTGAATTTAAATGCTTCTTTTTTATTGTTTAAAGTAAGTTTCAAATTTTCAATCTTAATATTACTTGAACTGATTATAAATGGAATATTGACTATATTGGAATTCTCTCCAAGAATGGAAATATTTTGATTGAATATTATTGAATCAATAGGCAGATTAGAGAAGCTTCCCTTAAATAAAATATTGTCTATAGCCTTTTGATCTTTTAATACACCCTCTTTATTAAAAACTTTAAAAAAGCTGGAATTTGTTATGATAATTGAATTATTGAATGTAGTGATATTTGCCTTGGATTCAATTTCTGTAAAATCAATGGCTATGCTATTAAAATCAAAAATCCTATTGTTTTCTATATGAATGAAATCAGGAATCTTGGATTTTGAAAGCATCTTAATTAAAATGGCAGTGCCCTCTGGAGAGGAAATTCCATTATTTGATACTGTTACATTAGTCATGTTTCCTCTAATGTACAATCCGTTTCCAGAACTCATATTGATTATATTATTATCCACAAATGCATTGGAAGCGGAAATGGAAAACTCAAAACCATGCTCTCCACTAACATTTTGAATGATATTGCCATAAGCAGTACAATTTACAGTAACATAAATAGCTGATCCGGTTATTTTACTGTCATGAATGGTGTTATTAATGATGGTGTTGTCATAAGATGCATGAATTCCATACTCCCCTCCATCAGTTCCATCATTTCCTTCATAATAGCTTCCAGCCAAAGCATAGATATCATTGCCGATTATCTCATTGAAGCTGCCTTCTGAATCAACACCCCTATACATCAAATAAATAGTATTGTTTATAGCCTTATTGTAATCGCCCATGATATGAACACCATAAGCCCATGCTGAAGGATTAGGCAACCCTGTCTCTTCACTGATTGCAGAGGATTTGATTGTATTATTGTAGATATTGTTGTAATTGGATTTTTCAAATCCATAAGTGGTTAAATAGATACCATTCGAGTCCTTAATGGTTACATGATTAGAATAGATATTATTGTAATGGGACTCTCCAAGCAAGATTCCTGCACGTTTCCAAGACATATTCATATATCCAGTGAAGGTTGTCTCAAAAACATTATGATGTATATTGCAATAATTAGAGCCTACTAAAAGAGTTGGATTACTGTTTGCGCCAGTAGAATAGGCATTGCAATCAAAAACATTTACATGACTTGAATAAACTACATAAACGCAAGGATGCTTCTCAAGGTCTACTGTAAACTTTAAATTGGAAACATCTGAATAGCTTGTAGAATCCACATTTTCATATTTTACTACACAATTGGTAAGATATGCATTCTTTTGACTGCTTGTAATTGAACAAGGCATTGTAAATGTAAAATTAACCTTATTGAATTTTCCAGACAAATCAATTATATCACCAGATTTAACTAAATTTGTATTAACATAGCCATTTTTGAAATATTTTGAATAATTGGAAGGGCTTACCTTATGTACATTTCCACTGGATCCAGCAGATAAAATAGCCTCATCAGAGTTCTTATCAACTATTTCATTATAAGCAATCAGATTATTTTTTTCAGATTCGTTAGACACTTGGTAAAAATTAGAAATAATTGATTGATCATCCTGATTTTCGTTTAAAGAAACTTCATCAACTGAAATCTCTTCCATAACATTATCATCAATGGAATATTGCATATAATCACTATCTATTTCGCAAGCACTTG
>JAFRCZ010000090.1 GCA_017404125.1 Methanobrevibacter sp. | reverse complement strand
TTGTAGAACCTAAACGTGTCAAAAAACAAGCTATTCAATCTGCTTCTGAAGCTGCTGAAATGATTTTAAGAATCGATGATGTAATCGCTTCCAGCGGAACCAGTGCTGGCGACATGCCTATGGACCCAGGTATGGGCGGCATGCCTCCAATGATGTAGCCCAGCTTTTCCGCTCCTTCGGAGCGCAAAACCTGGACCAAAACTCTTTCCACTTTTTGGAGAGGTTTGATTAATATTTTTCAGTTGGAGATTTTTTCTCCTAACTGTTTCTTATTTTCTTTTTTATTTTTTCTTTAATTTCATAATGCTATTTTTCAAATTTTAAATTGTATACTTTTTAGGTTTATCATATTAAACTATTTATGAAAATAATCCTTATTTTTACATATATCAAACTATTTATTACTTAATTTTAATTTTACCATATATGGTTTACTTATTTTAAATATTACTTTTCAAATGCTCTTTGTTTACTTTTATATGCTCTTAAAACAAATCTTTATTCAAGAATTTTTTAAAAATATGTAAAGGATTTGGTAAAATGTCTTTAGAAAAAAACAAAGAAAACAATGAAAAAAACAATAATGAAAAATATGAAGAAGATATGTATGTAAAGAATAGTGTGGATTATAGTTCTAATGAATCTTATTACCTAAGTGGTGATTGGGAAGATGAAGATCAGATTGATTTTGAAGAAAATGATTTGAATGAATTGGCTCTTTTACATTTCTTCAATGATTTTGCTCTACTTGATATAGGCATTCATGACTTGATTAGGGAGATTTATTTTGAGGACTAATCTCCTTAAATTTCCCTTTCATTATATTATCATTTATTCAAAAGATACTAAAATTTATTAATCATGCAATTAATATTATTATTGATAAGAATATATTGATAAAATGATTTAATTTTAGGAGGTCTATAGAATGGCTGAAAATGAAAAAAGTATCAGGAGTCAGGAAGAGAAAGAATTGATCATCAATGCTAGAAAACCTGAAGGGGAATTAGGTGACCAATTATTGGACCGTATGAATGAAAGTCATGAAAGTCTTGCACAATGGGGAGTAAGTCATTTGGACATTTCAAAGGATGATGTGATTTTGGATATTGGCTGTGGCGGAGGAGTCAATATAGAAAGATTCCTTAAAATGACTGAAAATAAGGTTTATGGCCTTGACTATTCAGAGGTGGCTGTTGAAAAGTCTGCTAAATTAAATCAGGAAGCCATTGATGAAGGAAGATGTGAAATCATTCAAGGCTCTGTATCTGAGCTTCCTTTTGAAGACAATAGCTTTGATATTATCACAGGTTTTGAAACTGTATATTTCTGGCCGGATTTTGTAAATGATTCCAAGGAAGTCAGAAGGGTATTGAAAGATGATGGGATAATGTTCATTTGCAATGAAGCAATTCCAAATGAAGATGATGATCGCCAAAAGGAGCTTATTGATCTATTGGATATGAAGATCTTCTCAGAAGATGAGTTTGATGAATACTTGCGTGAGGCAGGATTCTCAGATATAATCTGCTTCTCAAAAGAAGGTCCAGACAGTCTAAATAGGGAATTGGCTACTGGATGGCTTTGTGTAATTGCTAGAAAATAGAATATTCTATTTTTTTCAATTAATATTGATTATTTTCCTTTTATTTTTTTAATTTTTATTTTTTCACTATTTTTTGCTTTTTTACACAATTTAATAAATTTATTCTAATTTTTAAGAACAATTTAAATTTTTAAGTAAATTTTAAATATGATTAAATGTTAATAAAATATGTTAAAGATTAATTTTTATAGTGTATATCATTTGATGAGGAAAATGGTGATGAAATGTTAGGTCTGTCAATTGGTTTGATTTCCTTAATAGTTTTTGGAAATATTGAAAACTTGATTTTAGCTTCTCAAGGTGTGGTTAAAGCAGCAAACCCATTAAAACTAGCTATTTTTAGTTTAATTTGTGTAAGTTTATGGTTGCTTATAGGTACTGTGTGTACTCAACAATTGGAAGCTTATGGGATCTACATTGAATTTATCGGCGGATTTGCTATATTTGTTTTAGGTATTCAATCAATGCTTGAAGCAGTTAGGGGTTAGGTGAGAAGATGTCTATTTTAAATGATTTTAAACCATTTATAGAAGAATATAAGCCTTTCTTGGGATTATTGATTTTCGGTAACATCGAAAACTTGGTTTTATCTGCTCAAGGTGTGATTGAAGGGGCAAACCCATTTCTTGTTGCAGGAGCAAGTATTTGCATAGTAGTTATCTGGCAAGCTATTGGTGTTTTCGGTACAAAATCCGCTATGAAATATTCCAGACACATTGAGTTTATCGGCGGATTTGCTATATTTGTTTTAGGTATTCAATCAATGCTTCCTTTAATTCAAAGTTTGATTTAGATTTTTATTCTAATCCTCATTTAAATATAAATTAATGTCATTTTTCCTTATTTATATAGTATAAATATTAATCATAGAAAGATTTATATATTATGTAAACTAACATAAATATGTTGTATATTGCGGTGTTAGTCCAGCCTGGTTAAGACTCTAGCCTGCCACGTTAGAGACCCGGGTTCAAATCCCGGACGCCGCACTTTTTTTATCGCAGCTGTGGTATAGTCTGGTTATTACTTGGGCCTTCCAAGC
>JAFRCZ010000089.1 GCA_017404125.1 Methanobrevibacter sp. | reverse complement strand
TTTAAAAAACTGGGAAGAAGTAGAAGGAAAAATAATTACCATTGATAACTTTTTAAACTTAGTTTTGGATGATGGTGAAGGTTTAAAAGTTATTAAAGGTGGAAAAATAGCATTTATTTCTATTCAAGAATAAATCTATTTTCTATTCTTTTCTATTTTTTTTAATGTTTTTTCTATTTTTAATTAATATTTTCTTCTTGAATTTAATTTGAGATTTTTCATATTTGTTTCATTCATTACGAATTATTACTTATTTTAAAAAAATATAGTTAAATTAAATGATTAATTTAACTATTTTGAACTATTGTCTTTTTAGTATTATTTAGAACTAATTTTAATTGCTTAACTACAAGTGTTTTCAATGGATTCTCTGATTTCATCAATGCTGTTTCCTAGCATAAGAGCTAAGAACATAGCTCCTCCAGCACCTGCTCCCTCTTTAATGAATCCTTTTGTATAATTTTTAAGACCTTCCACACTGGAAATCTCAAAGTTAGGATTTACAGCATTAACAGAGATATCTCCTATTTGCTCTACTATATTAAGCATATCCGCAGTGTCATCTTTCACTACAAATGATGTTGTTGCAAGACAGCAGTTTGAGAAGTCGAATTCAGAATCTAATGCTTTTGCAATTGCACATGCTGCAGTAAGCTGGGTTCCTCCTGCCAATACAACAGGTACTTTTGCACCCATTAAGACTCCTGCAACTGCTGGAAGCATGCAGTCTCCAACTGCTCTAACTACATCGAATGGATCATTGTCTTTGGATTCTTCCAAACCTGCATTTTTCAATCCTTCCTCAACAATTGCATTTTTCATCTCATGAGGATTGGTGTCCATGCAGCCGCTTACCTTTCCTTTAGCATCGTAGCCAAGTCCAACCAAAACGCCAAGAGCGGTAGTTGTACCTGCAGGCAGGCTTTCTCCAATTACAATGTAGTCATGCTTTTCAGATAATATTTCAGCAAGTTCAAAACCCTTTTCAAAAAGACCCTCAGGGTCTTCTACAGCTTTACCGGTTCTAATGTCCCCTCCATGCTTTCCATCGCTTATGTCAAATACATCAGAGTTTGCCTTGATTTCACTTCCTGCATCAAGAACCATTACAGGACAATCGCAAAGTGCAAGTGAACCTTTTGTAATCATTGATGGGGTTGGAGTTACAACTTCACCAATAATTGTTTGGGGAATGTCGCTCATACACTTGACTTCACCATCTAAAATAAGTTCAGCGTCTCCAGCAGGAGTGTATTTTGTAAGTTCTGGAGTCGCTCCTGCACCAGTAAGGCCAGGTATTCTAGAGGTTTCAGTTGTAGCTATTGTACATATGAAAATAGGGTTTTTTAGGTTTGGTAATTCTTTTACCAATTTATCTGATCCGTAAGTTTTTAATCCTTCTATCATTTTATCAACTTTAATCATCATTAGATTTTTTATATCTTGATTTAATTATTTAATTAATTATAATTTTTTCAATCATAAATAATCATTAATTGTTTCTATAAATATATTATTTATAAAAATTATATAAATGTATGTTGATATAATTATTATTATAGTTTAACTATTTTTTAAAAGAATAATTCTATTTTTGTTTTATAAAAATTTTTGAAATGGTGAATTGATTGATATCTTTAGGTATTGAAGGAACTGCAGAAAAAACTGGAATTGGAATTGTAGACAGTGATGGCAATGTATTGGCTATGGCTGGAAAGCAATTGTACCCGAAAGAGGGAGGAATACATCCAAGAGAGGCAGCTGAACATCATGCTAAATGGATTCCTCAACTTATTCCACAGGCTATGGAAGAGGCAGGGCTTTCTTACAAGGATATTGATTTCATTTCATTTTCACAAGGCCCTGGACTTGGACCTGCACTTAGAACTGTAGCCACTTCTGCAAGAACACTTTCCTTAAGCTTGAACATTCCTATTGTAGGGGTTAATCATTGCATTGGGCATGTGGAAATAGGAAAATTGGATACAGGCGCTAAAAATCCAGTAACACTTTATGTAAGCTGAGGAAACAGCCAGGTCATTGCATATGAATCCGGCAGATACAGAATCTTTGGAGAGACTTTAGACATAGCTATTGGAAATTGCCTTGACCATTTTGGCCGTGAATCTGGCCTTGGGCATCCTGGTGGTCCTGTTGTTGAGGAATTGGCTAAAGATGGCTCCTACATTGATTTGCCTTATGTTGTTAAAGGAATGGATTTCTCCTTTTCAGGACTGCTAAGCGCTGCACTTAGGGCACATAAGAATGGTGAAAGAATCGAAGACATTTGCTATTCCCTACAGGAAACTGCATTTGCAATGCTTGTTGAGGTAACTGAAAGGGCACTTGCCCATACAGAAAAGGATGAGGTTCTCTTATGTGGTGGAGTTTCAGCAAACAAGAGACTTAGGGAAATGATGCAGATAATGGCAGAGGAACACTATGCAAAATTCTATATGCCTGAGATGAAATATTCCGGAGACAATGGAGTGATGATTGCATGGCTTGGCCAATTGATGTATAAGGCATATGGCCCACTGAAAATAGAGGATACCAATATCATTCAAAGGTTTAGAACAGATGAAGTGGATGCTCCATGGGTAGATAATAGGAAGGAAAAATTGAATTTGCCTAAGGAGCTTAAGGCTAAAGGGGCAGAATCTGATATTTATGAAGCCAAATGGCTTGCAATGGAAGCTATTGTTAAGAATAGGGTTTCCAAGTCTTATAGGATAGAAGAGATAGACAATAAAATCAGAAAGGCTAGAACAAAAAGCGAAGCAAAGATATTGTCTGACGTTAAAAAAACAGGTGTCAGAACTCCTGTTCTATATGATGTTGACTTAGAGGACAAGTCCATCATTATGGAAAAAATAAATGGCTCTTTAGTTAAGGATGTCATGTCTAATATAGATGATGAAAAAAGAAAGGAATTGGCTATTGCAATTGGTGAAAACATCAAGGCATTCCATGATGGCGACATTATCCATGGTGATTTGACAGGTTCCAATATGATATTGATTGATGACAATCTAGACAATATCAGTGATAATCTGGCTATTTTTGACTTTGGGCTAGGCAAATACTCTGACCTTTTGGAAGATAAGGCAGCAGATCTTTTGGTTTTAAAGAAATCCTTCCAAAGCATAGACTACGATATAGCTACTGAAACCTTCAATTGGATTTTAGAAGCTTATGATGCTCTCAATCAATCTAAAATGGCAAATAAGATTCATGAGATTGAAAGTCGAGGAAGATATACTCACTAATAAATACTATTTTTCTCTTTCACCTTTCCTCTTAAAAATCATTTCTTTATTTTTTTTTAGTTTTTGTTTTATTTTTTAGATAAATATATTAAAACTTTTTTATATAATAAAAACTATGATAACATTTATAACTGGGAACGAACATAAAGTAATAGAAGCAGAGAATATTTTCAAACTTTTTGGCGTTGAACTTGAGCATATTGATTTAGGTTACATGGAACCTCAAGGGACTCTTGAGGATGTAGCAAGATTCGGTGCTAAATATGCTTGCCAAGAGTTAAATCGCTCTGTGATTGTTGAAGATGCTGGTTTATTCATAAGAGCTTTAAACGGTTTTCCAGGAACCTATTCAATATTTGTACAGACTTCACTTGGAAACCATAATATATAAAAACTTATGGATGGGGTTGACGATCGATACGCTGAATTCAGGTCAGTTATTGGCTATTGCACACCCAATTCTGAGCCCAAGGTCTTTTTAGAGCGTGTCGAAGGTCAAATAGCTTTTGAAGAAAGAGGCAATCTTGGCTTTGCTTTTGATCCAATATTTTTAATAGAGGAAGAAGGCAAGACCTTTGGAGAGCTCACTACAGAAGAGAAGAACCAGTATTCACATAGAAGAAATTCTTTAGAAAAATTTATCAATTGGTATGCAGACCAAGATGATGAATAATAAATTTTTAAAATATTTTTTAATTAACGAAAATTATATGCAATTTAATATAAGATTGCTTTTTCATTTTGTTTTTATGTATGA
>JAFRCZ010000088.1 GCA_017404125.1 Methanobrevibacter sp. | reverse complement strand
TCTAAAGAGATTTTAAAATATTAACGTCTTGCACGACCTACTTTACGTGCAATAACAAGTTCTCCAACGGAAATAAGACCTGCAAAGAACTTTTCAAGTCCACCAGTTGCCCAAATGGCTTCACCAAAAGTAGCATCCTGAATATTTTTCTCATACTCTTCAGCTGTTATCTTTACACCAGTTGTTCTTGTACTGATTTTAGCGGAAGCTTCCATCAATTCATCCCAACTGACTCCTTTAAGCTCTTTTTCCATAGCTTTGTAGATTTTGCTTACTTTAATATCATATAATGAGGACATTGAATCTACAATATCTACAGATCTTGTAACACCAATAACCTGATTTTCATCATTTATAATAGGAATGCTGATTAATTTCTGATTTGAAGCTGCAATTACTACATTTCTTGCAGGTTCATCTTCACTAATGGTCATGATTTCCTCAACTGGACTCATTACATCAGCTATGCTTGCTTTTCCTTCACGCAATCCTTTGGTTATATTGAATGAAGTAATCCAACCTTCCAATTTCATATTCTCATCTAAAACAGGAGCAGTAAATCTTCTTTTCTCCTCCATTTTTTTAGAAACATCTTCAATAGAATCATTTTTTGATACAAAAACGAATTCCTTATCCATCATCTCTTTAGCTTTCATTTTAAACACTTCTCCATAAAGATTTTAAAAAAATCTGTAAACATAATCTTATTCAAATTTAAGGAAATTAATCATCTAAGACTAAATTCAAAGCACCTACAGGGCACCTTTTACTACATTCCTTACATCTGATACATTTATCATTGTTAAGGAATATCTCTCCATCAACCACTTTAATGGCTTCAACAGGACAGTTGTCCTCACATAGTTCACAAGCTACACAGATATCTTGATTAACATCGATATGGCTATATATTACTACAGGGCCTAAGTCTCTTTTAAGGCTAATAGTTCCTTGAATGCATAAATTAGCACAAGACCCACAACCGCAGCAACGGTCCTTGTCGATATAGGAATACCTATGTCCATCTTCAGTATCAATAGCCCCTGCACTTGGACAAGTCTCTCCATGTGCTTCAATAAATTCCTTGGTTCTAAGGGATATTGCATTAGTTGGACAGTATTTAAGGCAAGCCCCACAGCCAATGCATACTTCACGATTTATGGAAATATCTTCCATTTTTAGGTTTCTATGAGGAACTTTGACTTCTCTTATTGTATATTCAACTGAATCCCCCTCCTTAATGACAGATTCAGTATCCCATACATAGATACATGAAACAGGGCAAGTTTGAGCACAGATTTCACATTGCACGCAACCATCACCAATTTTAGCTCTTTTAAGCCAAGTGGAAGAACTGATTACATTAATAGGACATTCTTCAACGCAAAGATTGCATCTGACACAACGAGGTGAGATGGTAATGAGCTTCTCTTTGTCTTTAAAGTCATGAATGTCTACATTAAAGTCTTCAATGTCTTCATCTAAATCTACAGATTTAAGAGTAATTTCCCTCTCTACAGTTTCAATCTGCTTTTTTAGTTTTATTTCCATAGTTTTATCCCCATAGATAAAGTTTATTTTTATTTACTCCCAAGAAGTAAAATTTTTCTTAAATTC
>JAFRCZ010000087.1 GCA_017404125.1 Methanobrevibacter sp. | reverse complement strand
TCGATAAGAATATTGATACTTTTTTTATTTTTATTTTAATCTATTTTAAAAAAAAAGTTTAAATCCAAGTGGATTTTATTTAAAAAGTGAAAAAGAAAAGAATTAAATCTATTAAAATCTAATCCTTTGCCCATCTTTTTAATTGAGGGAATACCTCATTCATCATTTTGGATGCTTCATCCTTATCAATCTCTGGGTGAACTTCAAGCATCTTTTCTATGCAGAAATTCATCATTTCCTCCATAGTCATGTCAGAAGTGAATTCACCATCCTTAAAGCAGTACATGCAGTATTCATCATTTTTAGATCCGTCTGCATTGGTTCCATAAAGCTCTTCAGTCATAGGCATTGCACAGGATTGACAGAATTTTTGATTTTCAAAATTTTCCATAATATCGTTTTCCTTAATTTATATACAGAATTATTCTAATTAAATTATATATAAGTTTCGAAAGAGCATTTAAAAAGTATTTTCATTTATAGCATCTATAATGCAATCAATTCCACCATATGATTTTAACTTATCGCCAATAATCTTAGAATTTTCTCTAAACCCATTATCATTTATGATTTTTTCACTTTCATCTCTAATAATTTCGCTTTTAAATCCATCAAGGCCCAACACTTTAGCTGCACCTAGATTTTCAACTGATTCTCCATTATAAATACGTTCAAACACTCTTCCAGGACATATCAATTGGGGAACGCCATAAATCAACCCATCAACCATGCTGTTTTGACCTCCATGATTTATGAATAAAACAGCATCATTAAGCAGTTTGGAAAAGTTCCAATGCTTATCTACATGAATATTTTCATATTCTTGCTTTTCCAACCCTAAAGATGCAATATAAACTTCATAATCAGTTCCAATAAATGCATTTTTTATTTCATTAAACATCTTTTTAGGAGAAATGGTGCCGTTTCCCATATAAACTAAAATAATATTTTTATTATTCCTATCATTCTCAATAAAATTATCAGCATTAGGATTATCTTTTACATCTTTCCAAGTCCCACAGAAAGTAACATTATCCTTTTCAATTGGTTCCAGTTCATAAATACTTGGAACAAATGACTTATCTGCCCATTTGAAAAGATCTAAACTGGAATAAACATCTGGAAGACTGTTTTCTTTTAAAAACTTCTTAAGTCCTTTAGCATACTTAGGATTGGAACTGTATTCCCTTTGTGTTGGATAACTGATAGTTGCATATAATGGCTTATCTTCAAGTTTTGAAGCTATTATTGCAGACATATTAAATTCACTGTAAACTATGTCCGGATGAAAATCAGCAATGGCTTTTCTAATATCATCAACACTTTTTGCCAAATAATTATAATCTATATTTCCTGTAAAATGCTGAACATCCTCAAAACTTGCCACATTTTTCCTTTCAATAATCCCTAATTTTTGTGCAATAGGAAATGTCTTAGTTGCAATAGCTTTAGGAAGTCCAAGAGGCATAGGAACTTCAAGATAATGATTTTTAACACCTTCAATCGGCTTATAATTTACATCTTCTGCAATGCAGGTAGCAACTTCAATGCCTTCTTTTTTTAAATGTTCAACCAGCAATTTGGCTCTTCCGGAAGGTCCTGCAGTTTCAGCCATTGCAGCCATTGAACTAATTAAAACTTTCATAAATATGCCTCTAGATTTTTTTAAAGCTTAAATTCTTTTTTACAATTTTAACTATTAAATTATTTATCAATTTTATTTTATATTTATTTTGTAAAATTTATATACTATCTAAATTAAAAATAACTATATATTTTTATAAAAAACAATTAAAGAAAAGATATTAAAAAAATATTAAAAATATAAAGTGATTTTATGTCAGACGTATTATTGAAAACTACAGGAAAGATTATTGGACATTTCAATGCATTTAAAGGATCCAGGCCTGCATTCCATGGAGAACACGTTGTTATCGTAAGAGGTGTCAGCCGTGACCCAATTGAAATTGATGAGTTGGAAGCTAAATTGGCAGAACTTGAAGAGGTCCTCAACGCTAAGGAAGTTGATGTCCTATCAGATGAGGGCAAGGAATTTGTAGAGAAAGTGGACTCTTATATTAGGGATGTTGAAGATGGTGGTGTAGCACCGGACAATGAAGGATTGCTCAAAATGAAAGAGCAATTGGAAGCTATGGGATTAAAAGTAGAATACAAGTTATTCTTGATGCCTAATGTAGGAGCATTTGTAGCTATCTGGAAAGACAAATCTGGATTTGGTCCATTATATGTTGAAGTGACTGCTACTGAAAGGGATGAAATAGCTGAATAAATTAAATTTGTCTAGAAAACTATTTTTCTAAATTAATCAAAACTGGTGTAAAATGTCTAATCTATCCAATATTGACTTTGAAAATCTCACTAAAGAAGACCTAATATCCATTTTAGAATGCAAAAAGGAAGATATTCTAAAAATCATGACTTTAACTAATTCCAGAAGGGAAAGCAATTATGTAACATATTCCAAGAATGTTTTCATTCCAGTTACCAAAATATGTAGAAATGATTGCGGATACTGTGCATTCAAGCAAAGCCCAGATGATCCTGATGCAATAGTGCTAATGGGAAAGGAAGAGATATTAGCTACCTTAAAAGAAGCTGAAAAGTATGGCTGCAAGGAAGCATTGTTTACAATGGGTGAAGATGCAGACAATGAGGAAGCTGTAAAACTAAGGCTAGAGAAATTAGGCTATGAAAACATGATAGATTACATTTACGACATCTGCAAGATGACTGTAGAGGAAACAGCACTACTGCCACATACAAATGCAGGAAACTTCTCATATGAAGATATGAAAAAGCTAAAGGAATACAATATCTCAATGGGGATGATGCTTGAAAGCTCATCAGAAAGATTAATGAGCACAATAGCTCACGAGAAAAGTCCTGGAAAAGATCCTAAAATACGTCTTGAAACAATTGAAAATGCTGGAAAGCTTAATATTGCATATACTACTGGAATACTAATTGGAATCGGAGAAACAAAAGAGGAAATAGCTGATTCCCTGCTTAAAATAAAGGAGCTTTGTGATAAGTATGGGCATATCCAAGAAGTAATCATTCAGAACTTTACAGTAAGTCCGGGAATAGAAATGGCAGACTGCGAAGAGCCGAGCCTATTGGATATGGTTAGAACCGTTGCAGCAGCTCAGTTATTATTTGATGAAGATGTTTCTGTACAAGTCCCACCTAACTTAAACTACGAAACAAGCCAAATATTCCTACTCTGCGGTACAGACGATTGGGGAGGAGTTTCCCCACTTAGCGAAGATTATGTAAATCCATCATCTCCATGGCCAACACTTGAAAAGCTTGAAAAGCTAACAAATGACGCAGGTTATGAGTTAAAGGAAAGACTGGCTATCTATGAAAAATACATAAATGAAAAATATATTGAAAATCCAATATTATTGGAAAAAACAAAAAAAGCTCAAGAAGAGATCAATAACTGATCTCTTTATTTATCTAATTTTTAAAGAGATTGAAAATAAATAATCTCTTCATTTATATTTAAATCTATAAAAAGATTCTACCTAATTTTAAAAGTGATTTTGGATCTGCTTTGATAACCACCTTAACAATATCAGTTGTAGTCAACTTATCAAATTTCATTTCCTTGAATTTATGAGCAATCTTATTGATGTCATCATCATCTAAAGTCCATAGGTACTCAGTGACTTTAGTGTATTTTTGCATTTCACTGCCCATTTCCTCTAAATATAATTTTTCATACTTCTTAAGGAAATTACTGGAACAGTCCCCTGCATCTAAGGCTTCTGCAGCAACTTGACCTGCAAATCTGCCTCCTAACATACCATTGGTGATTCCTCCACCTGTCAATGGATTGACTTGACTTGCAGCATCCCCTACAAGCATGATATTGTCCCCATACATTTCCTTGACAAGTCCTCCAACTGGGTCTCCACCGGAATTCAATTCAACTGCCTGGGCATCATGAGTGGCATAACAGTTGCTTGTAGCATCAACAAGGTATTCATAAGCTGATTTTTCCGCCATATTTGTAATGATTCCAAGACCAACATTTGCAACATCCCCACCTTTAGGGAAGAGCCAGAAATATCCTCCAGGAGCAACACTGCCAAAATAGAACTCAAGATAATCATTTCTTTTCATTTTGACATTGCACATTTCAAATTGCACACCCGCCACCATATGTTGAGGCTTTATATAAGCATTCAATCCAGCCCACTTAGCTACATGGGATTCTGGACCATCTGCTCCTATAATGATTTTAGCATGAATATCAAAGATTTCCCCCATGGACTCACAAGTTACAATGAATGTTCCATCATCCTCTCTTTTAAGGCCTTTTGCTTGTGTCTTGATTCTGATTTCTGCTCCTTCCCTTGCAGCTTCTGCTGCCATATGCTTATCAAAGACCTTACGCTCAAGCACATAACCTGCATCAGGTAAATCTATTTGATTCTCATCAAGCCAAATGTCTGTCCCATCAGGGGCAACGAACCTTACGCCGCTAATTTCATTGGTAATCCAATGAGGGTCCATTTCAAGGTCCAACTTTTCAAAGATCTTTTTTGAAACACCTTCAGCACATCTTTTAGGAAATCCAATTTCGGACTTCTTATCTATAATAATTACCTTTGCTCCCCCTTTAGCTGCAAATCTTCCAGCTGAAGAGCCTGCTGGTCCTGCACCAATTACCAATACATCTGTTTCAATCATGATACTTCTTCCTTATATAAAAGAATATATAAAGACATTTATATTTCCAAATTAATATAATTTTTTAAAAAATCCTTGCATCCAAAACTATATGCTCTACACCTGGAGCGTATCTTTTAATGTTTTGAATATTTAAGACTTCAACTTCCCTTTCGCCACAATCCCAAGCTACCTCTTTTAATCTCTCATATGGGCGAGTTTCTATAAGCTTATCCGGAACCGTTTCATGATAATGAATTATTCCACCATCCTTAATGCATTCCATAGCAGGCTTCAAGAAGTGATGAGTTGTCTTGACATAACCCATCAATACCCTATCGGCACTATATTTAGGCGCCTCTATAGCACAGTCTCCTAAAACAGGAATCATTCTTTCATATTTTGCTTTCTCATTTATCTTATTCAATTCTATGTTATTCTTTAGGAAATGATAGGAATTTGGATTTATTTCAATTGAAATGATTTCTTTAGCTTGGCTATGAACACCAATTGGTATTGAAAAATAACCAATTCCTGCAAACATATCCACAACTGTTTCGCCATCTTTAACGAGTTTTGCTATTCTAAGCCTCTCATTATTGTTTCCTTTAGCCCACATCACTTTAGATAGGTCTAAATTAAATAAGCATCCGTTTTCCTTATGGATGGTTTCTGTTTCATTTCCATAAATAAGGCTTACAGCAGGTTCTCTTTTTTGTCCTTCAATCTTATCAACCTTAATAATTGACTTGACTTGATGCTTAGCAGCAATGGATTTTAAACTATCTATATTATCCTCACTGAACTTGCTGTCAACTATTAAAATGTCTCCAATTTTCTTCCATTTCAAAAAATCACCAATTGAATGATTGATAAATATAATTTATTTTAATAAAATAAAATATTTTTGTAAGTTAATCTAAATAAAAATATTAAACTAATTTGAAAACATTTAAATAATACAAAGTTAATAATAAGAGTAAATACATTAAAATAAATTAAAGTTATTAAAATCAATATTAGTTTATAAACAAAAATATTGGTTAGAATTAGGTAGTTTTGAAAATAAATAGAAATAAAGAAATTAAATTGAAAATAAAAATTAAATTAATCTCTAATATGAAAATAATCAAAAATTAAGCAATTAAAAAATTTAAAAAATCAAAAAATATTCAAAAATGAAAGAAATTTTCCATTAGAATTATTGAAAATAACGAAACTATTATATATAATGTATAACATAATAAGAATAGGTTAGGAAAAGAGTTTATTAATATGAATTTAAATTAATTTTATCAATTTTATAAACTTATTAAAAACCTGACAATTTCTAATTTTAATAATAATTTCAATCATTAAAACATTATATTTTTAAGATTATTTTTTATTATTTAAGATTACTTTATAATTAAATTTAATTTTATATTATTATACGAGGTGTATTAATATGGCTGATAAAAACACTTTTGAAGGTACAACCACTGTAGGTATTACCTGTAAAGATGGTGTTGTATTTGCAAGCGAAAGAAGAGCAAGTATGGGAAACCTTGTTGCTCACAAAGTAGCTGAAAAAATATTCAAAATTGACACTCATATTGCAGCAACCATTGCTGGATCTGTTGCAGATGCACAAAGCTTAATGAAAATCATCAGTGCTGAAACTGCATTATACAGATTAAGAAATGGCAAAGACATCAGTCTTGAAGCAGCTGCAGCTGTAAGTTCTAACATATTACACTCCTCACCTGCATATGTACAAACCCTTATCGGAGGTGTAGATGACACTGGTGCATCTATCTATTCATTAGATGCAGCAGGAGGTATGATTAAGGATACCTTCATTTCTACCGGTTCCGGTTCTACATTTGCTTATGGTGTTCTTGAAGACAGATTCCACGAAGACATCACTGTAGAAGAAGCTAAGGAATTAGCCCTAAGAGCTATCAAAGCAGCTACAGAAAGAGACACCTACTCTGGAAATGGCTTCTTAGTAGCGCAAGTTACTGAAGACGGATACAAAATGTTAGAAAAAGAAGAAGTTGAATCTATTATTGAAAAAATTAATAGCTAAAAAATATATACGAATTATTTATTTTTTAACTTTATTTTACAACTAATTTTACATATTACTGTATAGATAGTATATGC
>JAFRCZ010000086.1 GCA_017404125.1 Methanobrevibacter sp. | reverse complement strand
TGTGGACTGTGAGTAATAAAGAATTGGCTTCCACCAGTGTCTTTACCTGCGTGAGCCATGGATAATGCTCCAGTTCCATGTTTGTGTGGGTTACCTTCAGTTTCACATTTAATGGTCCAGCCAGGTCCACCGATACCGTTTCCTATAGGGCATCCTCCTTGAATTACAAAGTTTGGAATTACTCTGTGGAAAGTCAAGCCATCATAAAATCCGCTGTTTGCTAATTTTTCAAAGTTTGCTACAGTTCCAGGAGCTTCATTAGGGAATAATTCCAATACGATGTCTCCTTTTTCAGTTTCAATAATCGCTTTTTTCATTATAATCACGTTTATTTATTTTTTTAATTTTTTATATTTTAAAATGATATTTGAAAATTATTTATTAAAAAAGTTATTTTTTAAATAATATTTAATATCTAATTTAATAATGTATTTTTTAGAATATAAAATTTATTATTTATAATTTTCTTAACTAAATAAACTTTATATATTAACAGAAATATAAAAGAAAAATATGTTAGAACAATATCTCCCCTTTGTAGGGTTAATAATTTTTGGAAATATAGAGAACTTAATCTTGTCTTCTCAAGGGGTTGTGCAAGGTGCAGATCCTAAAACTTTAGGCGGATTAAGCATTATAGTAGTAATCTTATGGTTTATTATCGGAACAGTCCTTACTGATGTTGCAATACAATACGCTAATGTAATTGGATTTATTGGCGGTCTTGCAATATTCATTTTAGGTATTCAAGCTGTTTATGAAGCTATAAAAAATATAAGAGGTGCATAATATGGATTTGAAGGCTTATGCTCCATTTACAGGACTTCTTATTTTTGGAAACATTGAAAACCTTATCTTATCCTCTCAAGGTGCTGTTGCGGGTGTAAACCCAGTAACTTTGCTTGTATTAAGCTTAATAGCTGTAGTTGCATGGCTCTTGATTGGAACATATGGTACAAAGATGGCAATCAAATATGCTGATTATATTGAAATAATCGGCGGAGTAGCTATTATCCTATTAGGTATACAAGCTATGCTAGAAGCATTTGGAATTATTATTTAATCCCAAACTCTTTTTTTTTATTTTAATGCTTTTAATTTCATTTCATTTTTTCTTTTTCTTTTTCCTTTTTTTAATAATTCAAAGTTATCTTTTCATTTATTAATCAACTTTTATCTCACCAGATAAGATCTTTTTATAATCTTCATAGTTTTTCTTCAATAGCTCTGGAATGTCTAATTCGTATGGGCATCTGCTTACGCATTGTCTGCATTCTGTACATTCATCTATCTTTTTCATTTTCTCTTGAGATTCAGGTGTTAGGCTAGGAGCTGATGGGAATCTTCTAATCCACAATGACATCCTTGCACATTGGAATATTTCGATTCCTTCAGGGCATGGCATGCAGTATCCGCAGCCTCTGCAGAAATCTCCTTGCAATTCCTCCCTTTCCTTTTTGATGATTTCCTCCAATTCCTTATCAAGAACAGGTTCCTCTTTCATATAGGATAGGAATTCATCAAGTTCAGAGATTCTTTGGACTCCCCAGATAGGGACCACATTATCAAAGCTATTGATGTATGCATAAGCTGCCTTTGAGCTTCCAATCAATCCTCCGCTCATTGCCTTCATTGCAATGAAACCTACATTATTTGCTCTTGCCTTTTCAACAATTGATAGTTCCTTTTGTCCTGTAAGGTAAGAGAATGGGAATTGAATGGTTTCGTATAGGCCGCTCTCAATAGCTTCTTCAGCAAGCTCGAATTTATGTGAGGTGAATCCTATGTGTCTGATTATTCCTTCATCATAAAGGTCGAACAATGCATCGTATGCTCCGCTTCCGTCTCCTTCTGTTGGACAGAATGAAGGGTTGTGGATTTGATAGAGATCAATGTAATCTGTTCCAAGATTGTCAAGGCTTGTTTTAATGTCCTTTTCAATATCCTTTCTGTTTTCCCCTTGGGTTTTAGTAGCTATTATAATGCTTTCTCTAGGGAATTTTTCATTAAATCCTTCAAAGGCATAGTTCAGCTTTTCTTCACTGTCAGTATATGCTCTTGCAGTATCGTAAAAGTTTATTCCATTTGCATAAGCCTTTTGAACGATTTCCTTAGTTTCATCAAATGATGCTCTTTGTATAGGAAGAGCTCCAAAACCATTTTTCTCAATTTTCAATCCAGTCTTGCCTAGTGTAATCTGAGTCATCGCAATCAATCCATAATAAAATTTAATTTCTTATTAAAATCAGTATTTTCATTGTTTTATTTCATTAATTATTTTTTTATATAATAAACTATAAATATAATTGTGCTAAATGTTTAATAGGCGAAAGATTTTTTAATTTAATCTTATTAGATAATCAACTTAATACTTACCTATTTATTTAAAAAAATAAAATTAAAGAGGAATTAACATGAATACTCAAGAAATCATTGATATTGAAGACAAATATTTCATTAATACATTTAATAGAGTGCCAGTGGTTTTAGACCACGGGGAAGGTGTAAAGGTCTGGGATATTGAAGGAAACGAATATCTCGACTTTTTAGCAGGTATTGCTGTAAACTG
>JAFRCZ010000010.1 GCA_017404125.1 Methanobrevibacter sp. | reverse complement strand
TTGCGACATATTTGTAGCTAACGGAATTGGAAAGAAATTAAGAGAAAAAGGAAAAAAAGCTAAAACAATATGGATTGCAGATGACCATGACCCTTTAAGAAAAGTTCCATATCCATTGCCTGAATCTTATGACAAATACTTAGGAATGCCATACTCAATGATTCCATGTCCTGACGGATGCTGTGCTAAGTTTGTAGAGCACTTTGAAAAACCATTGCTTTCTGTGATGGATGACTATGGAATAGAAATGGAAACCAAATCCGGTTTTGAAATGTACAAATCAGGAGCTTATAACGATTATATAAGAACTTCACTTGAAAAAGTTGAAGAGATTAAAGAAATCTTCAACCAATACAGAAGAGAACCTTTAGCTGACGATTGGTTGCCTTATAACCCAATTTGTGATGAATGTGGACGTGTAAACACCACATATGCTTATGATTACGATGGAGACATCATAAAATACAGATGCGAATGTGGCCACGAAGGCGAAATGGACATTAAATCCGGAAACGGTAAACTCACCTGGAGAGTTGAATGGGCTGCAAGATGGAAAATATTCGGAACCACATGCGAACCATTTGGAAAAGACCACGCAGCAAGTGGAGGATCCTATGACGTAAGTAGCGTGATATCTGAAAAAATCTTTGATTATCCTGCACCATACCCAGTACCATACGAATGGATTACATTAGATGGCGAAGCAATGAGTAAATCCCACGGTGTTTTCTTTGCACCTGAAGAGTGGTTAAAAATCGGACCTGCAGAAAGTCTCCATTACTACTTATTTAGATCAAAACCTATGAAAGCAAAAGATTTCTCACCAAAAATGCCTTTCTTAGACTTTATTGATCAATTTGATACAGTGGAAAAAGTATTCTATGATGAAGTAGAAGCTCCATCTGAAAAAGAAGCAAGGAAATTCAAAGAAATCTATGAAATAGTTCAGATGACTCCTGACGCACCACTCCCATTCAGGCCACCATTCAGATTCTTGGTTAACGCTTACCAAATTGCTGGAGATGACCTTGAAAAAATCTTTGACATTCTTAAAAGAAACTCCCAATTAACAAAAAGCTTTAAAGACAAAGAATTTGGTGATTTAACTGAAACTGAATTAGCCCAATACAGAGAAAGGGTCGATAATGTAAAATATTGGTTGGATACCTATGCACCTAAATTCGTGAAATTCCAAGTGCAAACTAAAAAAGTTCCTAAATTACCATTAACAGACGAACAAACTAAATTTTTAAGTGATTTAGCTGATTTAATGGAAAACAATGATTTTGCGGATGCAACTGCATTACATGATGCAATGTATGAACTCTTAGAAGCTCAAGAACTAAAACCACAAAAAGGATTCCAAGCTATCTACAAAATGATTCTCGGTCAAAAACAAGGCCCAAGAGCAGCGTCATTCCTGTTGAGCTTAGACAAAGACTTTGTTGTAAAAAGATTAAGACAAGAAGCTTAATCTTTTAAATTTTTCTTTTTTTAAACTAAACTTCTGAACTCTTTTTTAAGTAGAATCTCATCACTGCCTTCGACGGAATGGTAGTCCAATTTTTCAAATATCTCAATGAGGATATCATCCCTGCTTTCAAAGCTGACAACAACGCTTTTGAATTCATAGTCCATGGCTATTTTTTCAAGTTGCCTAATTAATTTATAAGCTATTTTTTCCCTATTATCATAAGAATTTAAAAATAAAGTAGTGATTTCTGCTGAATCGGCATCATATACCTTAAAACTACTACATCCAACAGTTTTACCGAAATTCATCAAAAGTAAAACCACTTGAGGATCGCCAACTTCACATCCAAAAGATGCGCAAAATTCAATAAATCTTTCATCCCTCTCATCAGTCACTACAATTTCCATTATTTAACCTCAGTAGTATTTCCAACCTTAGCAAGCTCCTCATCCCAGATTTCACAACTGTTGCAGGTAAATTTTAAGAATAGGTCCCTACACCTTAAGTCATTTAAAACTACTACTTCAACATCATTACACTTGAGTAGATTTTCAGCTCCCATCAGCGTAGTATTTTCCCCTATTACAACTTTTGGTATGTTATAAAGTATAACGGCTCCTGAACACATGGGACATGGCGATAAGGTTGTATATAATGTGCATTTAATATAATCCTCATAATTTAGGCGACCCGCATTTTCAATAGCATCCATCTCGGCATGCAGAACAACAGAATCGTTTTGAATTAATCTGTTGTGACCTCTTGATATTATTTCTCCATCTTTAACAATAACGGCGCCTATCGGAATTCCTCCTTCGGCCAAAGATTTTTCAGCTTCTTTTATAGCTTCGCCCA
>JAFRCZ010000009.1 GCA_017404125.1 Methanobrevibacter sp. | reverse complement strand
TGCTAAAAACAAATATTATTTTAATTAATAATTGATTTCAAGTTAATAATCAATTTCTTTTAAATACAGTTTGGTGTAAAAAATGGATGAAATTATAAAATACATGCTTAGAGAAGATGAAGGTTTTGGAGACATTACTTCAAATGCCTTGATTCCAGAAAATAAAATATTTTATGCTAAATTAATCTCTAAAGATGATGGAATCCTTGCAGGAATTGAAATCATAAAGGAAATGTTTTTAGAGTATGGTATCAATATTATTTCTTCAAAAAACGATGGAGATCAAATTGCTAAAGGAGATATTCTTTTAGAGCTTGAAGGAAATGCTCGTAAGATTCTTCTTTTAGAGAGAACTGCACTAAATCTTCTAATGAGAATGTCTGGTGTAGCTACTGTAACAAACCGTATTGTAACTATAGTAAATGATGTAAATCCTAAAATAAGGGTTGCTGGAACTCGAAAGACTGCCCCTGCACTTCAAAAGTATGATAAGTTAGCTATTGCGATTGGCGGCGGAGACCCGCATAGGTCTGCCCTGGATGACATGATTCTAATCAAGGACAATCATATTGCTGTTGTAGGGTCAGTTAAAGAAGCTCTTGAATTGGCTAAAGAGAACAATAGCTTTTCTAAGAAGATTGAAATTGAGGTTGAATCCACTGAAGACGCTATTATTGCTTGTGAAAATGGTGCAGATATTGTGATGTTTGATAACATGTCTCCAGAAGAAGCTCAAAATACACTCAATGCTTTAGAAGAGAAAGGTTTAAGGGAAAAAGTTCTCATTGAAATCTCTGGTGGAATCACTGAAGACAATATATTGGATTATGCTCCATTGGATGTTGACATCATTTCATTAGGCTCAATAACCCATCAGGCAAGCAGCTTAAACTTTAGTTTGGATATGGATTAGATTGAACTTTAGTTTGGACATAGATTAAAATCATTTTCGGCTTATGCGATAGTAGATAAGTTTATATGTCATATTGCTTAATGTAAATATACACTTTTAATATGAGGTGAAAATATGGCAAATCTTGAAAAGAATATAGAAGAAAAACTCACTGAAGTATTTAAAGGAGAATTTGAAAAGGAAGATTTTGAATTGAATTATCTTATAACCGATGATGTAATCACTTTCTTCTTTGGAATTTCAGAAGGAAAGGAACTTTCCCTTGACTCTATTGAAAAGATTTCAAGCATAATCGATGGAAGATTTGAAGGTTCCAATATTGTAAATCAGGAGTACAGGTATAAGTTTAATTTAGATCCATGTGCTGACTAGATTTTCAAATTAAATTTTAATTGAATTTTTGTTTTTTTATTATTTTTGTTAAATAATTTTACTATTTTTCTTTACTATTTTTCTCGTATTGTTTTTAGTATAGTATACTATTTCTATTTTTTACAACATTTTTAATTAATTTCATAATCAATAATTTTTATATTTTTCATAGAATCTATAATTTTAAAAAAGGGATTTTTTCATTTTTTTAAGGTATCAAAATTATTGACTTTTGGTATAATTATTCGTATAGTTTACTCTATAACTATT
>JAFRCZ010000085.1 GCA_017404125.1 Methanobrevibacter sp. | reverse complement strand
TTCAGCACATACATGCTTAGATGGTTTTTTCTTTTTATATCTTAAAACATTAACTCCACCAGGAGTTTTTGTATTTGTTCTTTTATATGATCTTGATCTAAATCTATTTGCAGGCATGTTCTCACCTAATTTGTTTTTTTAAAAATATCTACAAATTCAAATATCAAATTGTCTAATCTGTAGATTTGAAGTAAAATACATAATAATATTAAAATATCTTAAAATCTGAAAAATATTGAATAAAAGATATTTTGAAAAATATCATGAAAAAAGTATCATAAAATTAGAATGAATTAAAAAATAAATTTAAATTCATTTAGTTAAATGATTAACACTATTTAATATGATATTTAACTAATATATACTTTACTGTTTTCTATACTTTTTCTAAAAAATCTAAACTTCCTTGAAATCTAAAATTATTTTTAAAAGTCTGATCTTTTATGAAAAATTATAGAAATTAAATTTTAAAATCCCAGCAATTTCCAACAACCCAAATTAAGTAGGCAAGTCCCACTTAACATGCCAATCATCAAAAGCTTACTGAAATTTAGTATTACATATATCGTACTTTTTGGGATTATGATTTTAATTCAAATTTTATTAGAATTATAATTTTTTAATTGAAACTAGAAAATAATTTTAGATAAAATATCTAAAAATAACTTAGATTGATGAATTTAAGAAACTAAATATACATCAACAAGTCAGTTAAATAATTACTAGCAACTAAGTATAATTAAATTAATTTTACGATTAATTAAATTGAATAGTTATTGAAAACTTTCAATTTAATAGAATTTTATTCTTATTAAATAATAAGAAAAAGATTTGCTAAATTTTTCACTTCAAAAAATGAAATTATTAAGAATTTTTTAAATAAAAAATTATCAAAATAAAATTTCATAAATTTTTCAAAATTTAGAAACCGTTTTTGAATCCCATAAATTTCCTAATGATTTGTGACATTCCAAATGTACAAATGAAGTACCACCATAACCATCCGATTCCATATGGAATGGTAGTTATGTTACCACCATAAAGCATTTGCCCTAATGAGTGGAAAATCGGAGTTAAAGTACAATAATAAACAGCTGGAGGAAATACAACAATAATGTTTCTTATTGAAGATTGCCACATCCAAGCAAAGATTAATAAGATTGGAATCATGGTAACAATCATTGGTCTAAATGACATTTTCATAATTTCAGATTGGTCTGACATCATATCCATTTGTTTAGCTTGAACCTTTGCCATCTGTTTAGAGTCTCCACTAGCTTGAGCTTCTCTTAACTCTTTTTGCAAGGCTTTTGATTTAGCTTGCATTTCATTCATCTTATCCTGGTCCACTAATAATTTTTGAGCGGTTACTGTTAAAAGGGATATGATAAATGATATCACAAATACAGTAAGCACTGGATTATTAGGGGTAGGATCCATTTGAACTAATGGATTAAGAACAGCATTCATAGCATCAAACACTGGTTGAAGCCAGGAAATACCTAATAAAAAACTACCTTGATACGCCATTTAATTCCTCACATGTTTAATAATTTTAATAGTAAATTATAATTTTATTTTTTTACAAATTCAAACATTGCATAATTAATGTATTATGCTTGATTCTAATTTCATAAATTATTTAAAAATACAATAAACTATTAAGTTATAAATTTTATACAAATTTATAAATTAATAATTTAAAGCATAAATTAATCAGATACCAATGATAAAAGTTTAAGACAAAAATTTAAGATAAAAATTTAAAATAATTAGAAAAAATCTAATTATTAAAAATTCTCATTTTAAATCAATCATAATGCCGGATTATTTTAAAAGATCAACCATTTTTCTAACGGTTGATGGCAAATGATTATCATGATTATTAATAATTTTTACAGTTGCTCCAGTTAAAGTAGCGTAAGCCATAGCTGCAGCTCTGTTCATTTCTTGATGTAACTGAATATCCTTTGCCTTTTCAGCATCTCTTTGTCTGGTTTCATCACTCATTCTTCTAACCATGATTTCATCAGGATGAGCTTCAACTAAAATGAAAGTGTCTGGATTTAATCCTTCCAATACCCATTTAGGAAGACCTGGCAAGAAACCAGCAGGTGTGCTAATAGTACAATGAGTATCAACAATTACATTTTCAGATTCGGATCTTTCCTTAATTCTGAGTCCTGCTTCCTTTTGAATCTCCTTTTGAGTGTCTGCAGGTAATTTTCTTAACTCATCCCTATTTTCAACAAGGCCTTTCTCTACAGCGATTTCAGTCATGATATCTCCATAGTTTAAATGAAGATAATCAACTTCTTCTAATGTCTTTTTAAGTACAGTTGTACTTCCAGAACCTGGAATTCCAGTTAAAACTACTAATTTCATTTAAATCCCTCTCACATTAAACATTAAAATTAAATTTTCAATTAACTAATAATAATCACAAAAAGAAAAAATAAAGGAATGATTAATCAATCATTTCCCAAATCAATTCTAAATTAATGCATCTGAATAACTGATTCAAAATTCATTTAAGATTAATTATCAAGATTATTCAATCAAGATTATTCAAATACTCTTCTTAACATTGGGTGCATTTCCATAAGTTGCTCTTGAGCAATTTCCTCATAAAGCTTGTATACAATACCTACTGTAAGCAATACACCAGTACCTCCACCAAGAGCGCCAGTCAAATCAGCAATAAATGCCAATATACCTACAAACAAACCACCGAGAATTGTAAGAGCTGGAATATACTTTTTCATAATCATATAAAGTTGTCTTTTACTGCTTCTGAAACCAGGAATCTGTATACCTGAGTTATAAAGTTGCTTGGAAACTTCCTTCGCATTTAAAGAACCACTGATTTCTACCCATAACCAGGAGAAGAGTACACAACAAGCTAAGAAGAAAATACCATAAAATACTACTCTCAATGGATTGGTAAACAATACGCTTAAGCTGTTTGGAGTGGTTAACCATAATGCAAGCCCACTGATTGGTCTTCCACCGGAAACTTGACCTAAAATAGGGAAACCAATTTTTTGGAATACGCTAGCGAAAAGTGAAATGTTTACAAGAAGTGCACTGGTTAAAATAACCGGCATGTTACTTGCATAAATGAATTTCAAAGGATATTTACCTACAGCCCCTCTGATTCTACCGTGTCCTCTTACTTGACCATGAGAAATAGGAATTTCTATTCTCATACTTTCACCATATACAGCCATCAAGAATACAATGATTGTTGCAATCAATGGAATCAATATAGCGAAGTTAGGAGCTCCTCCGATAATGGATTGGATAAATCCAGGAAGAATACCTGAAGCAGTAGTGGATGCCGCAGTAGCTGGCAAGAAGTTAAATGTTCCGGTAATAATGGTTTGTGCTACACCAGCAGCAATGAACAATCCTACACCACTACCGAATCCCCATTTGGATACTACTTCATCAAGATACAAGATCAATATTGCCCCAATAACCAATTGGAGAATCATTATACCATAGAAAGAATTATCAATAGGCACTAAACTTCCAGTAAGAACTAAAACTGCTGCTTCGAATATTGTGAATAAAATAGCTAATAATTTTTGAGTACTTTGAAACATAGCCTTATGTTCATGTTGAGATAAGTCTAGATTTAATATTTTTGCACCGACCAATAGTTGCAATACAATGGATGCGGTTACAATAGGACCGATACCTAAAGTAAGTATTGACCCAAAACTACCTGCCATTACAGCCCTTAATTGGGCAAATTGGTCAACTGCAGCTGGACTCAAACCATATAAAGGAATTTGAGTTAAAAAGTAATATATAACTAAAACTATAGCTGTCCATTTAAGCTTTTCACTGAAATCTTGCCTATGAATAGGAGTCTTGACCTCAGGAAGCAACTTAAATATAGGCTTAAAATTCTCTAAAATCATTTTTTCCCCGTTAATTATTATCTATTAATTCAAATCAGATTTTAATTATTTGCAATAAGAATAAATTAAATTCCAACTTTGAATTTTACTATTTCAATAAATTTTTTTATAATTTCTTATAAATTTTTTATAAATTTTTATGAAAATCCAAAATATTAGAAATGAATCACATAAGTGATTAAATTAGCGATTACAAATCTTCTAAATTCGCCATATATATTA